>NZ_VFOQ01000003.1 GCF_006716205.1 Oryzihumus leptocrescens
GGGCGGACCCAGACGATGCCGCTGGCGGTCTACCTCGCCCTGGAGAGCGACCCCGAGGCGGCGATCGCGCTGTCGCTGGTGCTGCTCGTGGTGTCCGTGGTCATCCTCGCGGTGCTGCGTGACCGGTGGCTGCGGGCGGGGAGCACGGCGTGAGCGTGGATTCACGTGAAACCTCCGCCGCCCTCGAGGTCGACGGGGTGGTCGAGCGCGGCGGCTTCCGGCTGGCCGTCTCGGCCACGGTCGAGCCGGGGGAGGTGCTCGGCGTCCTGGGCCCCAACGGTGCCGGCAAGTCGACGCTGCTGCGGGCCCTCGCCGGGCTGACCGTGCTGGCCGCCGGGACGATCCGCCTCGGCGGCACGCTGCTCGACGGCGAGCACCTGTTCGTCCCACCGGAGCAGCGGCCGGTCGGGCTGGTGTTCCAGAGCTACCGGCTCTTCCCGCACCTGAGCGTGCTGGACAACGTGGCGTTCGCGCCGCGGTCCCGGGGCCTGGGCCGGCGCCGGTCCCGGGAGGTGGCCCGCGGCTGGCTGGAGCGGCTCGACCTGGCCGAGCTGGCCGACCGGCGGCCCGCGCAGGTGTCCGGTGGGCAGGCGCAGCGCGTCGCCCTGGCCCGGGCCCTGGCCGCCGAGCCCGGGCTGCTGCTGCTCGACGAGCCGCTGTCGGCGCTCGACGCCGGCACCCGCCTCGATGTGCGCACCCTGCTGCGCCGGCACCTGGAGTTCTTCGCCGGCCCGGTGCTCGTGGTGACCCACGATCCGCTCGAGGCGATGGTGCTGTGCGACCGGCTGCTGGTCATCGAGGGCGGCCGGGTGGTCCAGCAGGGCACCCCCGCGTCGGTGGCACGGCACCCGGCGACGGAGTACGTCGCGCGCCTGGTCGGACTCAACCTGTATGCAGGGCGGCTCGACCCCGACCGCGGCAGCGTCGCGCTCGACGGTGGTGGGGACCTCGCGGTGACGCCCACCGCCGAGGCGCGGGGCTCGAACCGGGTGCTGGTGGGGCTGCGCCCCTCGGCGATCACGGTGCACACCGTGCGGCCCGAGCACGCCAGCGTGCGCAACGTGTGGGCCGGCACCATCGAGAGCCTGGAGCTGCTCACCGACCGGGTGCGGGTCAACGTCGAGGGCACGCCGTCGGCGCTGGTGGACGTCACGCCCGGGGCCGTGGCCGAGCTCGGGCTCGGGCCGGGGCAGGCCGTGTGGCTGTCGGCCAAGGCGACCGAGACCGACGCCTACCCCGAGTCGGCGAGCACCCGGCATACCGCCGAGGTGTCCTGAGCCTGGCGCCGGTGCGGGGGGTGCGCCGGTGGCTGAAAGCAGGCCTCGCTGTTTGCTCTGGGGGCGTACCGTCAGAGGTGCGGCCGGGTTCCGGCGGCGCGGAGCCGGTCGAGACCGGCGGAAGAAGGTGTCCCGTGGCTTGCACCAGGTTCGTGCCGTGACCTCCACCGCTCCCCGGCCGGGGCGGACCGTGGCCACCGACGAGGTCCTGGCGATGCTCATGCGCGAGGTGCAGCAGGCGCGCCAGGCCTGGGCCGACGAGCGCTGCGAAGCCCGCCACGGCGGGGCGCCCATCGAGTCACCCGCCCGTGTCCGGCTCCTGGCCGCACTCGAGGCGTATGCCGCGGCGCTGGAGTCGCGCCACCTTCCCTTGCCGCCCTCGATCCGGGACGAACTGCGGCTGCGGCGCGGCGTCCGCGGCGACCAGCCCTACCGCGCTCCCTAGGAACCGGGAGTGGCGTCGCCCCCGGGACGGACGAGGCTCGGGTGCGGTGGGCGCAGTGTTGCCAGCGCGGCCGCAGGAGGGTGGCGTCAGGCACGAACGGTGCCACGCCGGGTTCGGCGGGCGTTCAGGCGGAGCTGCGTGATCCGGGCTACCCCGGCGATCGCCACCACCACGCCCCCACCGACGGCCGCGATCAGCAGGGCCATCCCCAGCGGGATGGTGCCGCTCAGACCGAGGAAGTGGACTTCGACCTTCGTCGTGTTCTGCAGCATGAAGGCGATCAGCATGATCAGGAGGACGAGTGCGGCTGCAATGGCCACCCAGACGGCACTCGCTCGAGTGAGCCGAGGGGCACGCGTTTCGGTCCGGGCCTCGTCTCCGGTCGCAGGTGTCTCGGTTGCTCCCTCATCAGCTGGCCCCGGGGGAGGAGTGGCTGCCGCCATGATCTGACCCCTCCTCCCAGCTCCGCGTCCGCAGCGGCGGGACGCTCCCATGGTCATCCCAGGCACCCGTCACCACAAGAACCGAGCGGTGATGGGACCTCCCGCTGCAGGTCGCTGCTGCCAGGGACACGAAAGAGGCCCCTCTCCGCTGTGGGGAAGGGCCTCTGTCCTGGGGTGGAGGCGAGGGGACTCGAACCCCTAACCCCCTGCTTGCAAAGCAGGTGCGCTACCAATTGCGCCACGCCCCCGAGGGGTTGTCTTCAGTTGTGGATGAGCCTGTGGAAAAGCCTGTTCACAACGTCCCAGGCTGGTCGGTCGCCTCGGCCCACAGCTCCTGCTCGGCCTTCTGGGCCTTGAGCTTCTTCTGGATCGCCAGGGCGCCGAAGACGGTGGCCAGCAGCAGCAGGAACTTCTTCACGAGCCGACTCCTCCAGCGGGACCGGGGATGTGATGGTGGGCCTAACAGGACTTGAACCTGTGGCCTCTTCCTTATCAGGGAAGCGCTCTAACCGACTGAGCTATAGGCCCCTACTCATCCACACTGCAGGCTCGGCGGGAGCCCGCCGGGGCCTTGCGACGCCCGAGATTACCCCACCGGCCCCGCCTCGACCAAAACGGATCCCGCCCGCGCGCCTCACCGGCCGGCGAACCCGATGGTGGCAGCGATGGTGGTGGCGAAGGCGCCGTGATCGCGCCACTCCGGCCACCACCATCCACCCCACCACCACCTGTGGATAACTCAACCCGGCGGACGTCCCAGGACGCCGCCCAGGCCACCCGCCCACACGCCCCAACCACAACGGCCGGTATGCCGTGCGCACGGGTCCGTGCGCGGCATACCGGCCGCCGTGGCGAGCCCGGTGGGCTCAGTCGTCGGTGAGGGTGAGCTGCAGGCCACCCACGAGCGCCGAGCAGACGTTGTAGAGGAACGCGCCCAGCGTGGCGATCGCGGTCATCAGCACCACGTCGATGACGCCGATGACGATCGACAGGGAGACCACCCGGCCGAAGCCGATGTAGTCCATGAGGTCGAACTTCGTGCCACCGCTGGTGCCGAGGACGCTCTCCACGGTGCGGTTGACGTCGGAGAAGACGCCCATGCCCGACAGGATCAGCCACAGGGTCGCCATGAGCACGACGCCGGCGATGCCGACGGCGACCGACAGCAGGAACGACATCTTCATGACCGACCACGGGTCGACCCGCGAGACGGTGAGCTTGACCCGCCGCGCGGCGGCCGGGCGGGCAGCCTCGCTCCCGGTCGCCGTAGCGCCGGCCGGGCGCGAGCCGCCCGGCAGCGCCGAGGTGCTCATGCCCTCGGTCGGACGGTCAGCGGACCGCTCCGCCGGGCGGTTCGGCGATCCCGCCGGCTTGCTCACGTCGGGGCGCGTCGCCGCGCCGGACTGACCTGCGGTGCTCACTCCTGACCTCCTGTGTCGCCGTCCACGTCGTCACCCGACGTTACGGCATCGGGCGCCGCGCTGCCCCCGTCCGCGCCGGACGTCTCGACATCCGTCGCACCGTCCTTGGCCGCAGCACCGACCACGGTCCCGGGGGCGGAGGCCTCCACGGCGTCGGCGACCTCCTCGACCTCGGCCTCGCTGGCGCGTTCGGCGTTGCGGGCCACGGCCACGATGGCATCACCCTTGTCGGGGGTGGCGAACTTCACGCCCTGGGTGTTGCGGCGGGTGCGGTGCACCTCGTCGACGCGGGAGCGGACGATCTTGCCCTTCTCCATGACGACCATGACCTCGTCGTCCTCGTCCACGGTCAGCGCGCCGACCAGGTCGCCGCCGCGCTCGGAGATCTTGGCGACCAGCACCCCGAGGGTGGCGCGCCCCTTGACCGGGTAGTCCGAGGCGGGCGTGCGCTTGGCCAGGCCGTTCTCGAAGACCACGAACACGTCCGGGTCGGTGCCCTCCTCGATGACGCTCATCGACAGCAGGTAGTCACCGTCGCGGAACTTCATGCCGGTGACGCCGCTGGTGGGGCGGCCCATCGGCCGCAGCGCGTCGTCGCTGGCGTGGAAGCGGACCGACTGGCCCTTGACCGAGACCAGCAGCAGGTCGTCCACCGCCGAGGCCACGCCCGCGCCGACGAGCTCATCGCCGTCGCGCAGGTTGACCGCGATGAGGCCGCCGGAGCGGTTGGAGTCGTACTCCGACAGGCGGGTCTTCTTCACCAGGCCGTTGCGGGTGGCCAGGACCAGGTAGGGGTCGCTGGTGTAGTCGCGCAGGTCCAGGACCTGGGCGATCTGCTCCCCGGGCTGGAAGGCCATGAGGTTGGCGACGTGCTGGCCCTTGGACTCGCGGCCGCCCTCGGGCAGCTCGTAGGCCTTGGCGCGGTAGACCCGGCCCAGGTTGGTGAAGAACAGCAACCAGTGGTGCGTGGTCGTGGTGAAGAAGTGCTCCACGATGTCGTCGCCGCGCAGCGTCGCGCCGCGCACGCCCTTGCCGCCGCGCTTCTGCGAGCGGTAGAGGTCGACCTTGGTCCGCTTGGCGTAGCCGCCCCGGGTGATCGTGACGACCACGTCCTCCTCGGGGATGAGGTCCTCCATCGACATGTCGCCGTCGAAGGGCACGACCTTGGTGCGCCGCTCGTCGCCGTACTTGTCGACGATCTCGGTCAGCTCCTCGCTGACGATGTCGCGCTGGCGCTGCGGGGAGTCCAGGATCGCCTTGAACTCGGCGATCATCGCTTCGAGCTCGTCGTGGCGGTCGATAAGCTTCTGCCGCTCCAGGGCCGCCAGGCGACGCAGCTGCATGTTGAGGATCGCCATGGCCTGAAGCTCGTCGATGCCGAGCAGCTCGATCAGGCCGTCGCGGGCGGTCTCGACCGTCTGCGAGGCGCGGATGAGGGCGATCACCTCGTCGAGGGCGTCCAGGGCCTTGAGCAGGCCGCGCAGGATGTGCGCCTCCTCCTCGGCCTTGCGCAGCCGGAAGGTCGTGCGCCGCACGATGACGTCCATCTGGTGGTCCACCCAGTGCCGGATGAACGCGTCCAGCGGCAGGGTGCGCGGCACGCCGTCGACCAGGGCCAGCATGTTGGCGCCGAACGTCGTCTGCAGCTGGGTGTGCTTGTAGAGGTTGTTCAGCACGACCTTGGCGACGGCGTCACGCTTGAGCACGATGACCAGGCGCTGGCCGGTGCGGCCGGACGTCTCGTCGCGGATGTCGGCGATGCCGGCCAGGCGGCCGTCCTTGACCAGCTCGGCGATCTTCTCGGCGAGGGTGTCGGGGTTGACCTGGTAGGGCAGCTCGGTGACCACCAGGCACTGGCGGTTCTGGATCTCCTCGACCTCGACCACGGAGCGCATGACGATCGAGCCGCGGCCGGTGCGGTAGGCCTCCTCGATCCCCTTGCGGCCCATGATCAGCGCGCCGGTGGGGAAGTCCGGGCCCTGGATCGTGGTGAGCAGGTGGTTGAGCAGCTCCTCGCGGGAGGCCTCGGCGTTGCGCAGGTACCACTGCACGCCCTCGGCGACCTCGCGCAGGTTGTGCGGCGGGATCTGGGTGGCCATGCCGACCGCGATACCGGCGGAGCCGTTGACCAGCAGGTTCGGGAACCGGCTGGGCAGGACCTCCGGCTCCATCGTCTTGCCGTCGTAGTTGGGCTTGAAGTCGACCGTCTCCTGGTCGATGTCACGCACCATCTCCATCGACATCGGCGCCATGCGGCACTCGGTGTACCGCGGGGCGGCGGCCGGGTCGTTGCCGGGGGAGCCGAAGTTGCCCTGCCCGTCGACGAGCGGGTAGCGCAGCGACCAGTCCTGCACCAGGCGCACGAGGGCGTCGTAGATCGCCGAGTCGCCGTGCGGGTGGTACTGACCCATGACGTCACCGACGACACGGCTGCACTTGTTGTAGCCACGGTCGGGCCGGTATCCCCCGTCGTACATCGCGTAGAGCACGCGGCGGTGCACCGGCTTCAGGCCGTCGCGGACGTCCGGCAGCGCGCGGCTCACGATGACGCTCATGGCGTACTCGATGTAGCTGCGCTGCATCTCCAGGTTGAGGTCGACCGGTTCGGTCCGGTCGGTCTCGAAAGTCGGCGGCTGCTCAGTCACAGTCCAAATCCCTTATCTGTCATGGCAATTCAAAGACGGTGGGTATGACGTGTGGTCGCCGGCGGCGCGCTGCGCCGCCGGCGGTGCCGCGTCAGATGTCGAGGAAGCGCACGTCCTTGGCGTTGCGCTGGATGAAGCCGCGCCGGCTCTCGACGTCCTCGCCCATGAGGATCGCGAAGATCTCGTCGGCTGCGGCGGCGTCATCGAGCGTGACCTGGAGCAGGACCCGGTGGTCGGGGTCCATCGTGGTCTCCCACAGCTCGTTGTAGTCCATCTCGCCCAGACCCTTGTAACGCTGGATCCCGTTGTCCTTGGGCAGGCGCCAGCCCTGGGCCTGACCGGCGGCGACCATGGCGTCGCGCTCCCGGTCGGAGTAGGCGAACTCGTGGGCGTGGTTGCTCCACTTCAGGCGGTACAGCGGCGGCTGGGCCAGGTAGACGTAGCCGGCCTCGATCAGCGGGCGCATGAAGCGGAACAGCAGCGTCAGCAGCAGGGTGCGGATGTGCATGCCGTCGACGTCGGCGTCGGCCATGAGCACGATCTTGTGGTAGCGCGCCTTGGTGATGTCGAAGTCCTCGCCGATGCCGGTGCCGAAGCCGGAGATCAGCGCCTGGACCTCGTTGTTGGCGAGCACCTTGTCGATGCGGGCCTTCTCGACGTTGAGGATCTTGCCGCGGATCGGCAGGATCGCCTGGGTCTGCGGGTTGCGCCCGCGCACCGCCGACCCGCCTGCGGAGTCACCCTCGACGATGAACACCTCGGAGATCGTCGGGTCGTTGCTCTGGCAGTCGCGCAGCTTGCCGGGCAGGCCGCCGGACTCCAGCAGGCCCTTGCGGCGCGTGGCCTCGCGGGCCTTGCGGGCGGCCATGCGCGCGGCCGCGGCCTGGATCGACTTGCGGACGATGTCCTTGCCCTCGCCGGGGTGGGCCTCCAGCCAGTGGCCGAACTCGTCGGTCATGGCGCGCTGCACGAAGCCCTTGACCTCGGAGTTGCCGAGCTTGGTCTTGGTCTGGCCCTCGAACTGCGGCTCGCCGAGCTTGACCGAGATGACCGCGGTCAGGCCCTCGCGGATGTCGTCGCCGGTGAGGTTGTCGTCCTTGTCCTTGAGGAGGTTCTGCTTGCGGGCGAAGTCGTTGATGAGCTTGGTCATCGCCGCCCGGAACCCCTCCTCGTGGGTGCCGCCCTCGTGGGTGTTGATGGTGTTGGCGTAGGTGTGCACCGACTCCGAGTAGGCGTTGGTCCACTGCATCGCCAGCTCGAGGGAGAGCTGGCGCTCCTCGTCCTCGACCTCGATCGAGATGACGTCGGGGTGCACCGTCTCGGAGCGCTTGGACGCGTTCAGGTGGTTGACGTAGTCGATCAGGCCGCCGTCGTAGCGGTAGGAGATCGTGCGAGCCTTGGGCTCCTCGGAGGCCGCGCTGCCCTCGTCGAGCTCCTCGGCCTCCACCGCCTCGGCCGCCCGGGGGCGCTCGTCGGTCAGCGTGATGGTCAGGCCCTTGTTGAGGAAGGCCATCTGCTGGAAGCGGGCCCGGATCGTCTCGAAGTCATAGGTGGTGGACTCGAAGATGTCCCCGTCAGCCCAGAACGTGATGGTGGTGCCGGTGCTGTCGGTCTCCTCCATCTTCTGCAGCGGGGCGGTCCGCTCGCCGTGGTCGAAGCTCATCCGCCACGCGTGGCCGAGCTGGCGGACCTCGGCGTCGAGCCGGGTCGAGAGCGCGTTGACGACCGAGGACCCGACGCCGTGCAGGCCGCCGGACACCTTGTAACCCCCGCCGCCGAACTTGCCACCGGCGTGCAGCTGGGTCAGCACGAGCTCGACGGTGGAGACGCCGTACTGCTCGTTCATGCCGGTGGGGATGCCACGGCCGTTGTCGACCACCCGCACGCCACCGTCGGCCAGGAGGGTCACCTCGATCCGGTCCGCGTGCCCGGCCAGGGCCTCGTCGACCGCGTTGTCGACGATCTCCCAGACGAGGTGGTGCAGGCCCCGCTCACCGGTGGAGCCGATGTACATGCCCGGGCGCTTGCGCACGGCCTCGAGTCCCTCGAGCACGGTGATCGCGCTGGCGTCGTAGGCGGGACTGGCAGGAGATGCGGCCGCGGGGACGGCGACCAGGTCCGGGGTGGGCTCGTTCGGGATGTTGTCGGGGCTGACCTCGGACACAGTGCTCCTTCGTGGCAGTCAGACACAGGCCCGGCGCTGCAGGGGCAGGCGCGGGCACGGGAAGCGGCCCGCGGCGCAGACGGGTGACCGGAATCCCGGTCGTGACCTGCGCTCGCGACAGCCGCCGATTGCTGATCATTCTACCGGTCGATGACGACAAACCCCCGCTCAGGAGGCCCGGAGAGGCCCATGTCGGCCGAAAAAACCCCGGTTTCCTAATCCCCCCACGCGCCCGGCCCCGTCAGGGCGCGAGAACCGGCGTCCAGAGGCGGCCACCCGCCGGCCCGTCGATGGCTCAGCCGTAGGTGTCGCGCGGCCCCGGACCCTGGGCCCGGCGGGGCCCGCGGGACCAGCTCGGCGCGCTGGGGCCGAGCACCTGCAGCTCGGTCACCGAGCCCGCGCCGACCTCGGCCTCCAGCCGGGTGAGCAGCGAGGAGGACATCAGCCGCATCTGCGTGGCCCACGCCGTGGAGTCGGCCCGCACGGTGAGCACACCGTCCTCGAAGGTCACCGGCGTGACGTGCGCCGCGACGTCGGGGCCGACGATGGCCGCCCAGCGGCCCATGACCGAGCCGACCGCGACGTCGACGTTCCACCCGCGGTCCAGCAGCAGCCGCTCCATCTGGTCCCCGAGCAGGGCGGGGTCGCGGTAGCCGTCGCGGTTGTCCCGGGTGACCCGCTGCCGGCGGGCGTCCCGGTCGCGCCGGGTCGGCGCGCGCCCTGGCCGGAGTCCCTTGGCGCGAGCCGCCTCCCGGGCCCGGGCCAGCGCGGAGGCCGCCGCGGTGTCCGGAGCGTCCTCGGCCTGCGCCCCGGGCGTCGGCTCGGGCAGCTCCTCAGGTGACACGGGAGACCTCACCCAGCGTCACGCGATACGTGCTACCGGCCAGGGAGGTCGGCACGTCCTCGGCCACGGCGGCGGTGATGAGCACCTGCTCGCAGTCGGCGACCAGCGCGGCGAGCCGCTCGCGCCGCCCGGCATCAAGCTCGGCGAAGACGTCGTCGAGGATGAGCACCGGGTCCTGGCCGAGGTCGTGCCGCAAGAGCTGGTATGCCGCGAGCCGCAGTCCCAGCGCGAAGGACCACGACTCCCCGTGGCTGGCGTAGCCCTTCGCCGGCAGCTGGCCCAGGGTGAGCAGCACGTCGTCGCGGTGCGGGCCGACCAAGGAGACCCCGCGCTCGACCTCCTGGGGCCGGGCCTCGGCGAGGGCGGCGAGCAGCTCCTCGTGCAGCTCCTCCAGCGTGGGCACGGTGCCAGCAGCGATCGCCGTGGCCATCGGCTCTCGCACCGAGGACTTGTAGGACACGCTTGCATCCGACTGACCCGCACTGACCTCGTCGTAGGCCTTGGCCAGGTAGGGGCCGAGGTCGTGCAACAGCCGCAGGCGGGCGTAGAGCAGCGAGGCACCGACCCGCGCGAGCTGGCCGTTCCACACGTCGAGGGTGTGCAGGGCGCTGGCCCGGGCGTCCTCCACCGGCTCGTCGCCGGGCCGGGGCCGGCGGCCGGATCCCTTGCGCAGCACCGGTGCTGCCGACTTCAGCAGGGCGTTGCGCTGCTTGAGCACCTTGTCGTAGTCGGCGCGGACGCCGGCCCACCGGGGCTGGCGCGCGACCAGCAGCTCGTCGAGGAACCGGCGCCGCTCGGAGGGGTCGCCCTTGACGAGGGCGAGGTCCTCGGGGGCGAACAGCACCGTGCGCAGCGTGCCGAGCACCTCGCGGGGGCGCGCCACCGGCGAGCGGTTGAGCCGCGCCCGGTTGGCCCGGCCCGGCGTGATCTCCAGCTCGACCATGGTCTCGCGGCCGTCGCGGACGACGGCGCCGCGGATCACGGCCTGGCCGGCCCCGGCGCGGACCAGCGGCGCGTCGGTCGCCACCCGGTGGCTGCCCAGGGTCGCGAGGTAGCCCACGGCCTCGACCAGGTTGGTCTTGCCCTGCCCGTTGAGCCCGACCAGCGTCGTGATGCCGGGGGACAGCGGCAGCTCGGCCGCCGCATAGCTGCGGAAGTCGGCGACGGACAGGTGGCGCAGGTGCACGGAGGCGACCCCGGGACAGCCGGCCGGCGTCAGTCGGTCGAGCCGGAGCCCGAGCTCGGACCGGCGTCGGCGGCGCGGGTGGCGTGGCCGCCGAACTGGTTGCGCAGCGCGGAGACCGCCTTCATCGCGGGGGAGTCGTCCTGGCGGGAGGCGAAGCGGGCGAACAGCGCGGCGGAGATGACCGGCATCGGCACGGCGTTGGCGATGCCCTCCTCGACGGTCCAGCGACCCTCGCCGGAGTCCTCGGTGTAGCCGCTGATCTTCGCCAGGCCGGGGTCCTCCTCGAGGGCCTTGACCAGCAGGTCCAGCAGCCAGGAGCGGACGACGGTGCCGCGGGTCCATGCCTTGAAGCTGCCGTGCACGTCGGTGACGATGTCCTTGGCGGCGAGCAGCTCATAGCCCTCGGCGTAGGCCTGCATCAGGCCGTACTCGATGCCGTTGTGCACCATCTTGGCGTAGTGGCCCGCGCCGACCGCGCCGGCGTGGACGAAGCCCTCCTCGCGCGGGCCCTCCGGGCGCAGCGCGTCGAAGATCGGCATGGCGCGCTCGACGTGCTCGGCGTCACCGCCGACCATCAGGCCGTAGCCGTTCTCCAGGCCCCAGACGCCGCCGCTGACGCCGCAGTCGAGGTAGCCAATTCCCTTGGCAGCCAACGTCTCTGCGTTGACGGCGTCGTCGGTGAAGCGGCTGTTGCCACCATCGATGACGAGGTCGCCCTCGTCGAGGATCTCCCCGAGCTCGGCCACCGTCGCGCGGGTCGCCTCACCGGCGGGGACCATGACCCACACCGTGCGCGGCGCCGGCAGCGCCTCGACCATGGCCTTGAGGCTGTCGACGTCGCTGACCTCGGGGTTGCGGTCGAAACCGACCACCTCGTGCCCGGCGCGGCGGATGCGCTCGCGCATGTTGCCGCCCATCTTGCCGAGGCCGATGAGTCCGAGGTGCATGGCTTACCCCTTCGAGGTGTGTGGAGACGTTGCGTCGGGGCCAGCCGGTGGGCAGGCCCCAAGGGGTCAGGCTACGTCCCGGCCGCCTCAGCTGGCGAAGCGGACCGGCATCAGCACGTAGCGGTAGGACTCGTCCGGCTCGCCATCGAGCTTGTCCTGCCCGGACAGCACCGCCGGCCGGCTCGCCTGGGTGAAGGAGAGCCGCGAGTATGCCGTGCCGACGACACCGAGGCCGTCGAGCAGGAACTGCGGGTTGAAGGCGATCTCGATGTCCGGCCCGGTCAGGGCGCACTCGATCGCCTCGCTGGCCTGGGCGTCATCACCGGTGCCGGCCTCGATGGCGAGCTGGCCGTCGCTGAACCGCAGCCGGACCGGGGTGTTGCGCTCGGCCACGAGCGAGACGCGCTTGACCGCCTCGACCAGGGCCGCGGTCTCCACGACGGCCTCGGTGTCGACCGTGGTCGGGAAGATCGAGGTGACCTTGGGGTACTCACCGTCGAGGAGACGGGTGGTGGTGCGGCGCTGGCCGGCCTCGAAGCCGATCAGGCCCTCGCCGGCGGCGGCCGTGCCGAACGCGACCTCGATCGAGCCCGAGGCGCCGAGCGCCTTGGCCGTGTCGGACAGCGTGCGGGCCGGGACCAGCGCCACGTGGTGGGCGTCGGTGCGCTCGGGGTTCCACTGCAGCTCGCGCATCGCGAGGCGGTAGCGGTCGGTGGCCAGCAGGGTCACCCGGTCGCCCTCGATCTCGACACGGACGCCGGTGAGGATCGGCAGGGTGTCGCCGCGGTCGGCGGCGATGCTCACCTGCGCAACGGCCTGGGTGAAGGCGTCGCCGGGGATGGTGCCGCTCGGGGCGGGGGAGGCCGGCAGCGTCGGGTAGTCGTCGGCCGGCATCATCAGCAGGCTGAACCTGCTGGACCCACAGGTCACCTGGACCTTGTTGCCGTCGGTGCTGACGTCGATCGGGCGGGCCGGCAGGTTGCGGGAGATGTCCGCGAGCAGGCGACCGAGCACCAGGACCGTGCCGGGCTCGGAGACCTCGGCCGGGACGGTGACGCGTGCGGACACCTCGTAGTCGAAGGCCGACAGCGTCAAGGTGCCCTCGGCGCTGGCCTCGAGGAGCACGCCGGCGAGGACCGGGACCGGGGGGCGTGTTGGCAGACCCCGCGCCGCCCACGTGACCGCCTCGGCGAGAACGTCGCGCTCGACCCTGAACTTCACCAGTACCCGCCCTTTCGCAGACCAACGACTCACAAGAGTGCGTGCTGACACTAGTGCCCGCCACCGACTTGGGAAAACCAAGTCATGCAGTTCCGTGAACCCACAGCCGTGCACAGGCTTGGTACTCGGGGCGGGATGAGTGGATGGGATGTCTCATCACTGTCTTAGGGGCTGTGGACAGTGTGGACAGCGGCCAACCGGGCTGGTCACCGCCGCGGCGGCCGTGTGCAGGAGCTGTGGACGCGGGTCGGGGACAACCAGGTCCGCCTGTGGACGGAAAATCTGTGTCCACAGGCTCTCCACCGGTGCCCAGGAGCTGTCCACAGGCAGGGGATGGACGTGCACCGGTTGTCCACGGGTCTGTCCACATGTGTGTGGGCGTGGAGAACGCCCGTGGTTATCCACAGGCTTGTGCACATGTGTGGACTAGAACTACGTCATTTGTGCGAGACGTCGGGTCACAGTGAGGTCACGCCCACCGCACAAGGTGTGGAGAACCTTGTGGACGAGCCATCGGCCGGAACGTCCCCGAAACTCGTCCGAAAATGTCTAGCATGGGCACCCAGGTGACCGCGGTTGGCGCGAACGGGGGTGCAGGGGTGGACACAGCGGCCGGTACCGCGGTGGTGATCGAGGACGACGAGGACATCCGGGCCCTGGTCCAGGCCGTGCTCGAGCAGCGGGGCCTGCAGGTCTTCTCGGCCTCGTCCGGCGCCGAGGGGCTCGAGCTGGTCCGTGAACGTCAACCCGTCCTCGTGACCCTGGACCTCGGCCTGCCCGACATCGACGGCTTCGAGGTCTGCCGCCGGATCCGGTCGATGAGCGACGCCTACGTCATCATGCTCTCGGCCCGTGCTGACGAGGTGGACCAGCTGGTCGGCCTGGAGATCGGCGCAGACGACTACATCACCAAGCCGTTCAGCCCCCGTGACCTGCGTGCCCGGGTCGGTGCCATGTTGCGCCGACCGCGCGGTGGTGCCCCTGCCGCCGCCGGCGCCGCCGTGGAGCCGCCGGCCCCCGAGGAGGCCGCGGCCACCGCCGGGGTGGTGCCTCCGGAGGAGTCCGCCCACCGGTTGACCGTTGACGTCGAGAGCCGGGTCGCCGTGCTCGACGGCGAGGAGCTCACCCTCACGCGCACCGAGTTCGACCTGCTCGCGGCCCTGTTCGGGCAGCCGCGGCGGGTGTGGACCCGGGAGGCCCTGCTGCGCACGGTGTGGAAGACGGAGTGGGTCAAGGACACCCACCTGGTCGAGGTCCATGTGGGCAACCTGCGCCGCAAGCTCGGTGACGAGGAGTGGATCCGCACCGTCTGGGGAGTCGGCTACCGCTTCGGCCAGCCCGAGCTCGCCGAGATGGCCGCTCGTCGCAACACCTGACACCTCAGCAGCTCACGCTGGATGACTGGCTGGCGGTCGCAGACCAGGACGTCGAGCTGGTGACCGCCACGGTGACCGACGCGGAGTGGTTCTTGTCCGGCGTCGCCGGCACGGAGTTGTCGGTGTAGGAGCTCTGGTTGGTCCCCGACTGCCTCTGAGACCCGTCCACGGTGATCGCAACGGTGTAGGCGTTGAGGAAGCCGGCCGTGGAACTGGTGGTGTCGGCCATCGAGGGCCAGCTCCACACGATGGAGAGCTTGGCCCTGCCGTTCCCGCTGCAGCTCAGGGAGATGGTCGGTGTCGGCAGCACGATCGAGTTGCTGGATGCGGCTGTTGTGGCGCCCACCGAGGAGCTGAACCCTCCGAAGGCTGCGGTGGTCCCGAGGGCGATCGACAGACACGCCACAACCCCGGCGGCGGTCAGCCGGCGGAAGTGGCGTCGCGGGTCCATCGGGACCTCCTGTCGCGGTGTCGGTCCTCGGGTCAGTTCGGCTGGTGGGCGAGGTGGTCCTGGAGGGACCGTGAGGCGGTGGGGGCAAGGCGGCGCAGGGCGGTGAAGGCGGCGGAGGCCGAGACCCCGTCCTCCTCGAGCAGTGCTGCCTCGAGGGCGGCGGCCGCGTCCGCGAAGTCGGTCAGGCCGATCATCGCGCTGGTGACCTGAAGGCTGAGGGCACACTCCCGGGCGGCGGAGAACTGGCCCTTGTCGAGGGCGAGCTCGACGCGGTCGAGCCGCGCCTGCAGCAGGTCGTTCCACCGGGTCAGGAAGTCGCGCACGCACACCGGGTCGTCCACCTCCTCGGTGAGCGAGGCAAGGGCCTCTTCGTCGAGCGTGCCCGGGGTTGGCTGCTCGACGGGCGCCTCGCCGGACCGCTCGTCGCCGGTGCCGCCCCTGCGCCAGATGCCGGCCAGCAGGAACACGGCCAGCGCTGCCGGGCCGACGTAGAGGAAGACGGTACGCAACCCCGTGCCGCGCAGGGCCTGGATCGCAGCCCCGAGGTGAGGCACCACGGCGACGACCCGCCATACCTGCCGATCGGTGATCACCGCGGTCCACGGATCGACCCCGGTGTTGTGGTCACCCTTGGTCTGGATCTGGACGGTGCCGTTGGCCTGGCGCTTCACCGCGACGACCCGGTGGCTGACGTCCCGGTGGTCATCGACGGGGATCTGGTAGGTGATCACCTGACCGACGGCGAGCTGGCTGATCGGCTCGGGGACGGCCACGGTGACGTCCCCCGGGTTGATCCCGGGGGCCATGCTGCCGGTGAGCATCGTCATCGTCCGGTAGCCGAACACGTGCGGGCCGACGGCCAGGCCCGCGAAGAGCGTCACCACGAGGACGAGCACGAGGTTGCCGAGGAGGCGGACCGCCCGGCGCGCGGCGCGGTGGGGGCGTCTGGCGCGCGCCGGGGCGGTCCGCTGGGGTGCTGTCCCGACCGACGAGGCGTGGGCGCGCATCCGGGCGACGGACCGGGGGCGGGTCGTGAGTCGCATCGGGTGCCTTCCTTCCGTGTCTCGTCTGAGGTGGTCGGTCCAGCAGGGTGGGCGTGGTGCCCGCCGCAGGGGGGGACTCGCGGGCACCACGCGACTTGGGGTCAGTGGGCCGCAGCGTTCCGCTGGGTGCCCGTGAAGGAGAAGCTGAGGGTGCTGCTCTTGCCCTGGAAGGTGTTGTCCGCCGTGCTCGGCAGCGTCAGGGTCACCCGCAGGTTGTCCGAGCTGCCGTTCGTCAGGGACGCGAGGTTGCTCAGGGTGCGGTTGCTGCCGACGACGGCCGTGCTGGCCAGGACGCTGGTCGTGGTGCCACCGCAGGTGTAGACGTAGGCGGGGGAGGTCCCGGTCTCGCTCCATGCCTGCGAGCACTTGTCGATGACCATCTGGAGGCCGTTGGTGGCGTCGGTGTCCAGCAGGCTCGAGGGGGTGGCCGTCGTGGTCAACGTGACGCCGGCCAGGTCCTGGTTGCCACTGGCATTGCTCAGGGTGATCGTGCGCTGAACGGTGTCGCCGGGGACCAGGCCGCTCGCGGCGACCGAGAGGCGGTTGCCTGACGTGCCGGCCGAGCCGAGCGCGATGGCGACCGTGCCGGAGGCGACGGCCTGGTTGGCGCTGGTCGTGGAGGTGAAGGAGCCGAACGTGCCGAGGCCGGCGATCGTCGCGGCCGCCCCGAGGACGACGGTGGAGGCGAGGACCTTCCCGCCGGTGCTGGTGAGGCTGAGTCGCATTGCTGTCTCCGACCTGGCTCGGTGAGGGCGCTGCCCTCCGGGACCGTGTTGTCCCGACACCGAGAACACTGGCGACCGGATCTCAAGCGCCCAGCAGGCAAACCCGCAAGGACCCCCCAAGACCCGCCGTTATCCCTCAAGGAAGCCTCAAGGAACCCGTATGCCGTGCTCCGCCGCCGTGGGCGACGCCCCTGACCGGGGAAGCCCGGGACATGCGAAAGGCCCTCCTCGGAGGGCCTTTCATGGGGTGACCGGGGTTCAGCGCGACTGGGAGCGGATCCGGTTGGTCAGCTCGGTGACCTGGTTGTAGATCGAGCGCCGCTCGGCCATCAGCTCGCGGATCTTCTTGTCCGCGTGCATCACCGTGGTGTGGTCCCGGCCGCCGAACTGCTGGCCGATCTTGGGCAGGGAAAGCTCGGTGAGCTCGCGGCACAGGTACATCGCGATCTGCCGGGCGTTGACCAGGACACGGGAACGCGAGGTGCTGCACAGGTCCTCGATGGTCAGCCCGAAGTAGGCGGCTGTCTGGGCCATGATCGTGGCCGAGGTGATCTGGCTGCCCTGGTCGTTGGGGATGAGGTCCTTGAGCACGATCTCGGCCAGCCCGAGGTCGACCATCTGCCGGTTGAGGCTGGCGAACGCGGTGACCCGGATGAGGGCGCCCTCGAGCTCGCGGATGTTGGTCGAGATCTTGCTGGCGATGAACTCGAGCACGTCGTCCGGGGCGTTCATCCGCTCCTGGATCGCCTTCTTCCGCAGGATCGCGATGCGGGTCTCGAGGTCGGGCGGCTGCACGTCGGTCAGCAGGCCCCACTCGAACCGGCTGCGCATGCGCTCCTCGAAGCCGGCGAGCAGCTTCGGGGGCAGGTCGCTGGTGATGACGACCTGCTTGTTGGCGTTGTGCAGGGTGTTGAACGTGTGGAAGAACTCCTCCTGGGTCTGGACCTTGCCCTGGAGGAACTGGATGTCGTCGATCAGCAGCACGTCGACCTCGCGGTAGCGGCTCTGGAACGCCGAGGCCTTGTCGTCGCGGATGCTGTTGATGAAGTCGTTGGTGAACTCCTCGGAGTTCACGTAGCGCACGCGCACGTGCGGGTAGAGGTTGCGGGCGTAGTGCCCGATGGCGTGCAGCAGGTGGGTCTTGCCCAGCCCGGACTCGCCGTAGACGAACAGCGGGTTGTACGCCTTGGCCGGGGCCTCGGCCACCGCGACGGCGGCAGCGTGGGCGAACCGGTTGCTCGCTCCGATGACGAAGGTGTCGAAGGTGTACTTCGGGTTCAGCCGCGCCGCGTCGATCTCGGCCTGCTCGCGCTCCTGGGCGCTGCGCTGGCGGCCCGGCCCGGACGAGCCGCCGGGCGGGGCGAAGGGCAGGGCCACGCCACCGGAGGGAAGCTCGTCGACCACGTCGTCGTCGTGCTCGTCCTCGAGCGGGGCGTCCGCGGGGACCTCCGCGAGCTGCGGGTCGACCGTGACCGCGATCCGGATCTCACGACCGAGCTGGTCGGACAGTGCCTGGGAGACCTGCTCGCGGGCCTTGGTCTCGACGATGTCCTTGGTGAAGTCGTTGGGCACGGCCAGCAGGGCGGTCTGGTCGAGCAGGCCGACGAACTTGGCCAGGCGGAGGAACGCGCGCTGCTGGGCGGTGATCCCTGCGGCATCCAGGGCGATGAGCGTGTCCTGCCAGACGTGTCCGAAGTCGACATGCGCGTCGGTCACGTGAGCCCGTCCCTGTGGTGAGATGCCTGATTCGTCCCGGTTGGGAGTCCCCCGATGATAGTCCGTCCACACCTTTGTCCACAGTCTGTGAATATCGGTACGGGGCCGGCGCGAGGCGCGACGCTAACAAGGCGGCCGAGCCAGCAGCAAGCCGAATGGGAAAATCGTGGTGCGATCTTCGCCAGCCTCTGGACGTGTCCCGGCGTGTCGTCCTGTCGGGGACGTGGGCGTGCCCGTCATGGCGGGTTCCCGAGCCGATGTGCCCACGGTGGCGTACGCTCTGCTGGTTTGACCCTCGGTGGACCGCTCCCGTACCGTGGACGCGGCCGTGTATGTCGGCCGTTTTCGCATGCCCGTGACCCTCTCAGGACCGCGCGGGCTTCCGATTGCGGCTGATCACCGCAGTCATCCACCCGATCAGACCATCGTCTGTGCAGCAACGGAGAGTCTCGTGAGCAAGCGCACCTTCCAGCCGAACAACCGCCGCCGGGCCAAGACCCACGGCTTCCGCCTGCGGATGCGCACCCGCGCCGGCCGCGCCATCCTGGCCGCCCGTCGCCGCAAGGGCCGTTCCGAGCTGTCCGCCTGAGGCCCGGGGCGTGCTGCCGGCGCGTCATCGGCTGCGTGAGAGCGCCGATTTCAGCGTCGCGGTGCGCGGGCCCCGAGCGGGCACCCGACTCATCGTGGTGCATGCCAACACAACCGACGCGCGAGCGGGTCTCCCGCCGCGGGTCGGTTTTGTTGTGTCCAAGGCGGTCGGTGGAGCGGTCGTGCGCAACCGCACCAAGCGCGTGCTGCGCCACCTCATGACCGCCCGCACCGCCCTGCTGCCGCAGGGCGCCGACATCGTGGTCCGGGCCAACCCGGCAGCTGCCGGCGCCGACGCGGCCACGCTGGCCGCCGACCTGGACCGCGCGCTGCCCACGGTGCTGCGCCGCCTGAAGGCACGGGCCTGAGATGGGCCCCGTCGGCCGGGCCATCGCCCGCCCTGCGATCTGGCTGATCCGGGGATACCAGCTCGTCCTCTCCCCGATGCACCCGCCCAGCTGCCGCTTCTACCCCTCCTGCTCGGCGTACGCCGTGACCGCCATCGAGCGATTCGGGCTCTTCCGCGGCGGCTGGCTCGCGGTGCGACGGCTGCTGCGCTGCCACCCGTGGAACCCCGGCGGGGTCGACCACGTTCCGCAGGACGTGCGGTCCGGCACGCCCCGGCCACGACACCCTTGACCACCTGCGCGTGGTGACCGGCCGGGACACGGCCGACTTCCACCGCCACCCGTGCGAGCCGAGGCTCGCTGCACACAGAGGAACTCATGGACACCTTGCTCGCCCCGCTCGAGATCGCCGTCGCATGGATCATGTACGGCTTCCACCAGGGACTGAGCGCCATCGGGCTGCCCCCTGACTCCGGGTGGACCTGGGCCCTGTCGATCGTCGGGCTGACCGTCGTCATCCGGATCATCCTGATCCCGCTGTTCGTCAAGCAGATCCACGCCTCGCGCCGGATGCAGCTCATCCAGCCCGAGATGCAGAAGATCCAGAAGAAGTACAAGGGCAAGACCGACCCTGAGTCCCGCCAGGCGATGACCCAGGAGACGATGGAGCTGTACAAGCGCACGGGCACCAACCCGTTCAGCTCCTGCCTGCCGATCCTCCTGCAGTCGCCGATCTTCTTCGCCCTGTTCCGCGTGCTGAACAACCTCAGCGCCATCGCGCACGGCACCCACGCGCCGATCGGGCCGATCACTCAGCCGGTGGCCGCCCAGGCGGAGGCGTCCACGATCCTCGGCGCGTCGCTGTCGGACAAGTTCGTCGGCGCACAGACCACCAGCACCCAGATCATCACCGTGGTGCTCATCGTGCTGATGTCCCTCACCACGTTCACCACGCAGCGCCAGCTGATGATGAAGAACATGCCGGCCACGGCGATGGACAACCCCTTCGCCAAGCAGCAGAAGGTCCTGCTCTACCTGATGCCGCTGTTCTTCGCGATCTCCGGTGTCAACTTCCCGATCGGTGTCCTGCTCTACTGGCTCACCACCAACCTGTGGTCGATGGGGCAGCAGTTCTACGTCATTCGCCGCATGCCGGCCCCCGGCTCGCCCGCCGAGAAGGCGCTCGAGGAGCGTCGCCTCAAGAAGGGCCAGGAGCACAAGCGGTTCACCATCCCCGGCCTGCACTCCGAGACCCCCGCGGCTGAGCCCGTGGTGGAGCCGGAGAAGCCCCGCACCGGCCAGCGCCAGCAGCCCAAGCGCAAGAGCCGGCAGAAGCCGAGCACGGCGCAGGGCGACCCCAAGGCCCCGGAGGCCTCGGTCGCCGAGCGGGACGCCTGACGTCCGAGGCCTCGGGCCTCGACCCGCGAGGCTGGCTCCGAGCCATCCTCGCCGCCTTGATCTGACCCACCCGGGGCCCACGACCCCCGATGCAGCGCAGGAGCACACACGATGACCGAGCAGCAGGAAGCCCAGGCGACCACGGAGGTCGCGGCGCCCGCCACGGAGACCGACCGCGTCAAGCAGCTCGAGCGGGAGGGGGAGGTCGCCGCCGACTTCCTCGAGCGCCTGCTCGACATCGCCGACCTCGATGGTGACATCGACGTGGACGTTGATGGCGACCGCGCCGCGGTGGCGATCGTCGACTCGGATGAGGGCCGCGTCCCCCGCCGGCTCGTCGGCCAGGACGGCAAGGTCCTCGACGCCCTGCAGGAGCTGACCCGGCTCGCGGTTCAGGCCCAGACAGGGGAGCGCAGCCGGCTCATGCTCGACGTGGCCGGTTTCCGCGCCGACCGGCGGGCAGCCCTGGTGTCCGTCGCCCGCGAAGCCATCGAAGAGGTCCGCGGCTCCGGTGAGCGCAAGGCGCTCGACGCCATGACCGCGTTCGAGCGCAAGGTCGTGCACGACGAGGTCGTGGCCGCCGGACTGACCTCCGAGTCCGAGGGCGCCGAGCCCAACCGCCACGTCGTGATCCTCCCGGCCTGACCGGAGAGATCCGGCCCCGGCCACCCAGCCCCGGTGCCCCGTTTCACGTGAAACGGGGCACCACGCTTTCCAGAGAGGTTTCGTTCGTGAGCACCGCGACCCCGCCCGCGACCCCTGCCGTTGCAGCCCAGGTCTTCGGAGACCGGCTGCCGCAGGCGGAGGTGTTCACCGCCCTGCTGTCCGACAGCGGGGTCTCGCACGGCCTGGTCGGACCCCGCGAGGTGCCCCGTCTCTGGGAGCGGCACGTCCTCAACTGTGCCGTGGTTCAGGAAGCCATCCCCGCCGGGGTGCGACTGATCGACGTCGGCTCCGGTGCTGGGCTGCCCGGTCTCGCCCTGGCCATCGTCCGCCCCGACCTGGACGTGCACCTCGTCGAGCCGATGCTGCGTCGCACCACCTGGCTCGGTGACGCGGTGCAGGCCATCGGCCTGGACAACGTCACCGTCCACCGCGGCAGGGCCGAGCAGTTCTGGGGCGCCCTCTCGGCCCCGGTGGTGACGGCGCGTGCCGTGGCCCGGCTGGCGGAGCTGGCCCGCTGGTGCCTTCCCCTTCTGGAGCCCGAGGGCACCTTGCTGGCCCTCAAGGGTGAGAGCGCGCCCGAGGAGCTCGCCGAGGACGAGGCGGCCGTGCGTGCCGCCGGCGCCGTCTCGGAGGAGGTGCGCTACTACGGCACGGGGGTGCTGGAGCCCCTGACGACCGTGGTCCACGTCCGGATCGGCGCCACGGTCCCGCGAGGCGTGACAGGGGCCAGCCCCAAGGCGGGCGGTCGGCGCAAGAACCGACGCCGCCGGTAACCGTGTCGCGGTGGCTGCGTGACGGCGGCATGCGGTTGGATGGGGTCAACGGCTGCCACTGGGCGGCCGTTGACGAGGAAGCGGTGACAGGTGAGCACGTCGGAGATGACCCGGTCCGGTCTGGGGTGGCCCGACGGGGAGCGCGAGCCCGACGACAGCCACGGCTTGGGGTGGCCTTCCTCCCACCCCGTTTCACGTGAAACAGAACCTGAGAGCCCGGTGACCACTGCCATGCCTGCCCCCTCTGACGCGCGCGTGCCCGTTTCACGTGAAACGGACGCTGAGACCGATGAGCGCGCCGCCCTCGCTGATGCCATCCCGATGGTCGACGAGGACACGCCTCTGGCCCATCAGGTCGCGATCGACGCGCGGCGGCGGATCTCGCTTGCGGGGAAGAAGTTCCCCAAGCCGTCGACCACGCGGGTGATGACCGTGTCCAACCAGAAGGGTGGCGTCGGCAAGACGACCACCACGGTCAACATCGCGGCTGCCCTGGCCCAGGCCGGGCTGCGGGTGCTGGTCATCGACATCGACCCGCAGGGCAACGCGAGCACCGCTCTGGGCATCGACCACCACGCCGAGGTCCTCAGTGTCTACGACGCCCTCGTCGACAGCACGCCCCTGGCCGACGTGGTGCAGCCCTGCCCCGACGTCAAGAACCTCTTCTGCGCCCCAGCCACCATTGACCTCGCCGGTGCGGAGATCGAGCTCGTCTCCCTCGTCGCCCGCGAGACCCGGCTGCAGAAGTCGATCCGCGCCTACATCAACGCCGCTGAGGAGCGGGGGGAGGAGCGGCTCGACTACGTGCTCATCGACTGCCCGCCGAGCCTGGGCCTGCTGACCGTCAACGCGTTCGTCGCGGCGGACGAGGTCTTCATCCCGATCCAGTGCGAGTACTACGCGCTGGAGGGCCTCTCCCAGCTCCTGAAGAACATCGAGCTGATCAAGAGCCACCTCAACCCGGGCCTGCACGTGTCGACCATCCTGCTCACGATGTATGACGGCCGGACCCGGCTGTCCGCGCAGGTCGCCGACGAGGTGCGGGAGCACTTCCCGCAGCAGACCCTCAAGACCACGGTGCCCCGCTCGGTGCGCATCTCCGAGGCCCCCAGCCACGGAGAGACGGTCATGACCTACGACCCGACCAGCAGTGGAGCACTGTCCTACCTCGAGGCCGCCGGCGAGCTGGCAGACCGCGGGGTCGCCGCCGCCCACTAGGGTGTCCCGGCAGCGTCACCGGAGCGGCGCCGCCGCTTCGTCTATGTGTTGTGGAGAGAGGGCTTGGTTCGATGAGTGAGAAGAGGCGCGCGTTGGGCCGTGGGCTGGGCGCGTTGATTCCCAGCACGCCCGCCGGTGACGGCAACCGCCCGGTGGACGTGTTCTTCAAGGACAACTCCGCCACGGCGACGATCACCATCGACGCCCCCCGTGACCCGGCCGCCGTGGCCGACGAAGGTTTCACGGGAAACGCTGACGGCCCGGCCGGGGGCGACGAGGCCGCCGCCGCAGGTGAGGCGACCACCGATGGTTTCACGGGAAACATCGAGCCCCAGCAGGCCGTGGCCGACGACCTCGCTCCTGTGCCCGGCGCCCGCTTCGCCGAGCTGCCGGTCCGTTCGATCCGCCCCAACCCCAGGCAGCCGCGCCAGGTCTTCGACGAGGAGGACATGGCCGAGCTGGTGCACAGCATCCGAGAGATCGGTGTGCTGCAGCCGGTTGTCGTGCGGGCCATCCCGGCGGAGGAGCAGGCGCTCGACGCCGAGACGGCTCCCGAGGGCAGCATCGCTCCGCAGTTCGAGCTCATCATGGGCGAGCGTCGCTGGCGGGCGACCCAGGAGGCCGGCCTCGAGACGATCCCGGCCATCGTCAAGGACACCAAGGACGACGACCTGCTCCGGGATGCGCTCCTGGAGAACCTGCACCGCAGCCAGCTGAACGCCCTGGAGGAGGCGGCGGCCTACCAGCAGCTGCTCGACGACTTCGGCTGCACGCACGACCAGCTCGCCGGTCGGATTGGGCGCTCCCGCCCGCAGATCTCGAACACCCTGCGCCTGCTCAAGCTCCCGCCGCTGGTCGCCCGACGCGTTGCAGCGGGAGTCCTCAGCGCCGGCCACGCCCGGGCGCTTCTGGCGCTGTCGGACGCGGCGGCCATGGAGCGGCTGGCCCAGCGGATCGTGGCGGAGGGGCTGTCCGTCCGCAACGTCGAGGAGATCGTGGCTCTCGGTGGCGACGAGGCGCCGCGCCCGGCTCGCCGCCCCCGGGCGGGCAACCGGCACCCGCAGCTCGACGACCTCGCGGCTCGGCTCTCTGACCGGTTCGACACCCGCGTGTCCATCGCGCTCGGTCAGCGCAAGGGCAAGCTGACGGTCGAGTTCGCGTCCATGGACGACCTCAACCGGATCATCGACCTGCTCGGGACGCCGGGGGAGGACGTCAGCGAGAGCTGACCCCAGCCCAGAAACGCCGGAGGGCGGTCCCGATGATCGGGACCGCCCTCCGGCGTTTCACGTGGAACCAGACCAGACCTCAGTCGGACTGGGCCCGCCGCACCAGTGCGGCATACGTGGCGGCAGCCTCGAGCCCGGCAGCCTCGAGCGCCATCGGCAGGAGCGAGGTCTCGGTCATCCCCGGCGAGCTGTTGGCTTCGAGGAACCACGGCTTGCCGGACTCGTCGACGATGAGGTCGACCCGCGAGAGGTGGCGGTGGCCGAGCACCGCGTAGACGATGAGTGCCGCCTCGGAGGCCGCAGCGGAGGCCTCGGGGGACAGGCGTGCCGGGGTGAAGAACTCGGTCTCGCCCGCGGTGTAGCGCGCGTCGTAGGAGTAGACACCACTGTCCGGCACGATCTCCACGGCTGGAAGCGCCTGGGGCAGGCCATCGTGGTCCTCCACGATCGACACCGCCACCTCGGTGCCGGACACATAGCGCTCGATGAGGGCGATATCACCGTAGGCATAGGCAGCCACCATCGCCGAAGGAAGCTCCGCGGCCGAGCGGACGATCGTCAGGCCCAGGGCCGATCCTCCGCGGGCGGGCTTCACGGCGAGCGGCAGCCCGAGCGAGCCCACCACGGCGTCCAGCACGCCGGTGCTGCCCAGCTCGCGGAACGTGGCATGGGAGAGGGCGACGCCAGCCGGGGTGGCCACCCCGGCCTGCTCGACCAGCGCCTTGGCCACGGGCTTGTCCCACGTCAGCCGGCACGAGGCGGGACGCGCGCCGACGTAGCGAACACCCAGCGTCTCCAACACGTCTCGCAGGGCACCGTCCTCTCCGGTGGCGCCATGCAGGACGGGCCAGACGACGTCGGGAGCCTGGCTGCGCAGGGTCTCCAGCAGCCCGGAGTCCACGTCGCGGACCTGGGCCTCGCAGCCGGCGCGACCGAGTGCCTCGGCCACGCGGCGGCCCGAGCGCAGGGAGACGTCGCGTTCGTGGCTCAGGCCACCGGCCAGGACGAGCACGTGGCTCATGCAGGGGTCCTCACAGTTGACGGAGCAGGAGCGGGCATCGAGGCTTGGCGATGCCAAGGCGGCGGCCCATATATCACCGGGAGCATCAGGACAGGTCGGGTGAGGGGAACTGCACCCGGGCCGCGGAGGTGTCCGAGGTGACCGATGCGTCATACGGGCCGAAGGTCTCGAGGAGCTCGAGCTCGGCCTGGACGACCCCGGCGAAGCGGCGCACGCCCTCCCGGATCCGGTCCGGGTCGGGGTAGCAGTAGGAGAGTCGAACGTGTTGGTGCCCGGTGCCGTCGGCGAAGAACGCGGTGCCCGGGACATAGGCGACCCGCTCGGTGACGGCACGCGGCAGCATGGCCTTGGCGTTGACGCCCTCGGGCAGGGTCAGCCAGACGTAGAACCCGCCGTCGGGGTGGGTCCAGCGTGCCTGCGGGAGCTGGGCGGTGAGGGCGTCCACCATCGCGTCACGACGCTCCCGGTAGAGCTCGCGGTAGACCTTGATCTGGGCGCGCCAGTCGCTGGTGGCCAGGTAGGTCGAGACCGTCATCTGCGCGTAGGCCGAGGGGCACAGGATCGCCGACTCGCTGGCGAGGACGAGCTTCTCGCGCACCGCGTGGGGGGCCAACGCCCAGCCGACGCGCAGGCCGGGGGCGAAAGTCTTGGAGAAGGAGCCGAGGTAGACCACGCCCTCCTCGGAGGCGGCCCGCATCGCCGGGTAGGGCTCCCGGTCGAACCCGAGCAGCCCGTAGGGGTTGTCCTCGAGCACGAGGATGCCGTGTCGCTGGCAGATGTCGAGCACCTGAGGGCGGCGCTCCAGGGACAGGGTGACGCCGGCGGGGTTGTGGAAGTTCGGCACGGAGTACAGGAACTTGATCCGCCGACCCTGCGCCTGCAGCGCCTGGATCGTCTCCTCGAGGGCGTGGGGGACCAGCCCGTCCGCGTCGCTGGCGACGTGGACCACGTCCGCCTGGTACGCGGAGAACACGCCCAGGGCGCCGACGTAGCTCGGGGCCTCGGCGAGGACGACGTCGCCGGGGTCGATGAAGATGCGCGTCACGAGGTCCAGGGCCTGCTGGGAGCCCGTGGTGACGACGATGTCGTCGGGGTGTGCGGAGATCCCCTCGAGCGCCATGACCTCCAGGATCTGCTCGCGCAGCCGGGGGTCGCCCTGGCCCGAGCCGTACTGCAGCGCGGTCAGGCCCTCGGTGGCCAGCATCCGTTGCACCGTCTCGGCGACGGTGTCCATCGGCAGCGCCGACAAGTAGGGCATGCCACCGGCCAGGGAGACGACCTCAGGCCGGGACGCGACTGCGAACAGGGCGCGGATCTCGGAGGCGGTCATCCCGGCGGTGCGCTGGGCATACGACTGCTTCCAGGGGTCAAGGCGCGAACCCTGCTCGGTCACGTGCGGCCTCCTCACCGTGCGCGCGGAATGCGATCCTCGGGGAAGGACCAGACGGTATTCCGCGCCGTCCGGTCGCGTGGTAGGGAGTCTCCCATGCAGATCGCCACAGGCGAGCGACCGTCTCGCGAACGGGACATGTTTCACATGAAACCCGTGATGCGCCTGTGCCCTCGCGTCCCCCGGCCCGGCCGGCCATGAGCGGCCGGGAGGTCCTCTCGCTCACCCTGGACCGGGTGGGTGACCTGCCGGAGCCGTGCGCGACGTGCATCTTCTGGGAGCTCGACCCCGTGCTGGCCGCCCGCGCGATGCGCGAGGGTGACCCCGAGCTGGACAAGGAGGCGTGGCTGTCGGCCGCACTGCTCGAGTGGGGCAGCGTCGGGCGGATCGCCTACGTCGACGACCAGCCGGCGGGCTACCTGACGTACGCACCGCCGCGGCTGGTGCCTCGTGCTGCCGCGTTCCCCACCGCGCCCGTGGGCGCCGACGCGATCCTGCTGATGACGGCGCGGGTGCTCCCGGAGTTCCAGGGCCAGGGGCTGGGCCGGATGCTGGTCCAGGGGGCGGCCAAGGACGTGATGCGGCGGGGCATCCGTGCGATGGAGGCCTTTGGCCAGCGCCGGGTGGCAGCCGAGGAGGGGGCCCAGATGCGCTCGTGCATCGTGCCGGCGGACTACCTCAGCGCCGTGGGGTTCAAGACCGTGCGGGACCACAAGCAGTTCCCCCGCATGCGCCTGGACCTGCGCACGGCGCTGTCGTGGCGCGAGGACATGGAGCAGGTGGTCGAACGGCTGATCGCCCAGGTGCGGGCGCCGGTGCTCACGACCGGGCAGCGCGCCTGAGTCTCGGCTAGTCGGTGCCGGCGCCGAAGGACATGTAGCGGCGCAGGTCGCCCAGCCGCAGCACGCCCGTGGCGTTGGTGTCATCATCGCCGAGGTACATGCGCTGCAGTGCCACCACCACGGCCTCGGCCAGGGTGTCGCGGAAGGCCGCGTCCGCCAGCCGCGCCGCGTCCGAGGGATGGGTCAGGTAGCCGGCCTCCAGGCGGATGCTCGGCATGCTGGAGCGCTGGAGGATCGTCCAGGAGCGGGCATGGGACCGGCAGTCGGCCAGCCCGGTCCGGGCCACGACCTCACGCTGGACCAGGTCGGCGAGGTGCTCACCCACGGCCGACCAGGCACCGAAGCGGTCCTGGCCATAGAAGAAGGTCGCGACCCCGCTGGCCTCCGGGTGGTCCGTGGAGTCGCAGTGCAGGCTCAGGAGCACGTCCGCCCCGGCCCGGTTGGCCAGGTCGGCGCGCTCGAGCTCGTCGGGGCAGGTGCCGGCGGCACGGGTGAACACCACGGTGACCCCGATGGCGCTGAGCCGGCCCTCGATGCGCCGGGCGAGGTCCAGGGTCACGTCAGCCTCGGACAGGCCGTTGGCCCGCGCCCCGTGCTCCTCGCCGCCGTGCCCGGGGTCGAGCACGATGGTGCGGCCGGTGAGGCTGTGCCCGCTGCGGCGGACCAGCTCCCGCTCGCGCAGGGCGTGCGGGGACCCACCGGAGACGCTGCGACTGAGGTCGGCGAACGCCCGCAGGGTCTCGGGACCGACGGTGCCATCGGCGGGGAGGCCGACGCCGCGCTGGAACTGGCGCACCGCGTGCTCGGTGTCCGGGCCGAACACGCCGTCGACGCGGCCCGGGCTGAAGCCGAGCGCCAGGACCCGCTGCTGCAGCTCGGAGACGTCGTCGCCCTGGAGCATGTGGCCGGGCGTGTGGGACAGCACCCGGTCACCCAGGCGCCACCGGGCCCCGTCGAGCGCCACCCACGTGTGGGGGCCGACCACGCCGTCGGCGATCAGGCCCCGTCGCTGTTGGAAGGAGCGGACCGCCGTGCGCACGGACTCGTCGTAGACATCGACGCCGGCGTCGTCGCGCAGGTCCCCGGTCGCGAGCAGGCGCTCCCTGATGTCGCGTACACCGGCCCCCTCGTCCCCCAGGCGATACAACGCGAACGGTTGATCCGACATACCTGCCTCTCGAGGGGATGGGGGTGCGGCAGCGCCGCGAGGACGGGCAGGAGTCGAGACTAGCCCGTCATGCAAGCGGCGACGCACCCGCTGCTCGTGCGGAACAGCAGGTGCGTCGCCGGGATGCCGTGGAGCTGGCTCAGCCGATGAAGTCGGCGAGCTCGCGCACCAGCTTGGGCTTGGGCAGGGCGCCGACCAGGGTCTTGACGACCTCACCCTTGACGTAGACGTTCATCGTCGGGATGCCCGTGATGCCGTAGCGCGAGGCGATCTCGGGGTTCTCGTCGGTGTTGAGCTTGACCACGCTGATCTTGTCGGCGTGCTCGGTCGCGATCTCCTCGATGATCGGGGCGACCGCGCGGCACGGGCCGCACCAGGGCGCCCAGAAGTCGACGAGCACAGGCTTGTCGTTCATCAGGACGTCGGCGTCGAAGGTCGCGTCCGTGGTCTCCTTGGTAGCTCCCACGTCGGGGGCTCCTTCCTTCGGTGTCTGCTGTGGTGACAGCGGTGGTCGTGCGGGGACGAGTGGTGCTGGTGCGGCGGGCCTCAGCCCACGGTAGCCGCGGACTCCGACAGCTCGGCCGCGCCACCCCGGGCGCGCTCCGCGTCGTGATCCAGGTCGGCGAGGTAGCGCTCGGCGTCGAGGGCAGCGGCGCAGCCCGAGCCGGCGGCGGTGATGGCCTGGCGGTAGGCGTGGTCGACCAGGTCACCCGCGGCGAAGACGCCGGGCAGGTTGGTCAGCGTGGTGCGGCCCTGGACGAGGACGTAGCCCTCGTCGTCGAGCTCGACGACGCCCTTGACCAGCTCGTTGCGCGGGTCGTGGCCGATGGCGACGAACAGGCCGGTGGCCTCGATCTCGCGGGTCTCGCCGTTCACCGTGTCGCGCAGGGTCAGGCCGGTGACCTTGTCCTCGCCGTGGATGGCGGCGACCTCGGAGTTCCAGGCGAAGCGGATCTTGTCGTTGCTGAAGGCCCGCTCGGCCATGATCTTGCTGGCGCGCAGCTCGTCGCGGCGGTGCACGATGGTCACCGACCGGGCGAACTTGGTCAGGAAGGTGGCCTCCTCGACGGCGGAGTCGCCGCCGCCGACGACCACGATGTCCTGGTCGCGGAAGAAGAAGCCGTCGCAGGTGGCGCACCAGGAGACGCCGTGGCCGGAGAGGCGCTTCTCGTCCGGCAGGCCGAGCTCGCGGTAGGCCGAGCCCATGGCCAGGATCACCGCGTGGGCCGAGTAGGTGTTGCCATCGCCGTCGGTGACCGTCTTGACCGGGCCGGTCAGGTCGACCGCGGTGACGTCGTCGGTGATGATCTCGGCACCGAAGCGGTCGGCCTGCGCCCGCATGTTCTCCATGAGCTCGGGGCCCATGATGCCGTCGCGGAAGCCGGGGAAGTTCTCGACCTCGGTGGTGTTCATCAGCGCGCCGCCGGCGGTGACCGAGCCCTCGAACAGCAGCGGCTTGAGGTTGGCCCGGGCGGCGTAGACGGCGGCGGTGTATCCGGCGGGGCCGGAACCGATGATGATGACGTTGCGGACGTCAGTGCTCACGCGGGAGACCTCTCGATGTGTCGGGGCTTGTACGGCGGCACGGCTGCGGTGACAGGCGGTGCCACCTGCTCCAACAGATCCTACGGTGAGGTTGTTCCACGGCCGCAGACGCGGCTGGGGCAGGTCGTCAGGGCAGCGGAGTGGCGCCGTGGAGCACGTGCGGGTCGGTGGCTGAGCAGCTGCGGCCGACGGCGTATGCCGTGCGCGCACCGCGCGCGAGGACGACCAGGACCACGGCAGGCTGGGCGTCGTAGAAGGCGATGTCCGCCGTGACCGACGTGACCGGTCCGACACCCAGGCCCGCGAGGCAGTCGGCCAGGCCGCGGGGCGTGGCGATCGGGCCGACCGCGGGAGCCTCGCCGGTCAGTGGGGCCACGCCGGGGGCCGGGACCGCGGCGAGGTGCCCGGCCTGGGTCGCGAATCCCGGGGCGGTGTAGCGCGTGGTCGACACCTGGATGTGCTGCGCGGCGCCTGCCCCGGACGCCGCCTTGCGGGTCGGGTCGTCGGTGGCGGCGAGCTGGGCGCCGGCGGAGGCCGCCGAGCCGGAGCTCGTGCTGGACCCAGATCCCAGGTGCAGGATGCCAGTGCCGGCGAGGGCGACGGCTGCGATGCCGGCGGCCACTGCGGCGACGGGGAGCAGGAACCGGCGGGTGCGGCGGGTGGGCAGCAACGGCGTCACGGAGACGTCCGCGCGCGGGCGGGCCGACTGCTCAGCGGCGAGGCTCGCGCTGATACGGCGTACCAGGTCCTCGGGCATGGGCTCGGGCTCGGGCAGCGCGGACAGCAGGGCCCGCACGCCGGTCGGGTCGTCATCCTGGTCGCCCGAGGGGTGGCGGGGCAGGATCACGGCGGGTCACCTCCAGGGCGGGTCGGAGCAGGTGCGGGGGATGTCACTCGGTGGGGCCGACGAGGGTAGGACGTCAGGGCGAGGCCGAAGGTTCCGGGCGGGCGCGCGGGGGTCCGGTTGCCGGGGGTGGCGTCCGTTTGAGGCCGAGCAGCTCGGCCATGGCTGCCCTGCCCCGGGCGCAACGGGACTTGATCGTTCCCTCGGCCACGTCGAGGACGGCGGCAGCCTCGGCGACGCTCAGCCCCTGCATGTCGACCAGCACCAGCGCCAGGCGCTGGCCTTCGGGCAGCTGTTCGAGGGCCTTGCGGACGTCCAGGCGGGTCTCCACGCTGGCGTGCTCGTCCCGCGAGTCCGGCAGGTCGTGCTCCGGTAGCTCGGAGGTGGGGCGCCGGCGGCGCAACCGGTCGAGGCAGGCGTTGACGACGATCCGGTGCAGCCAGGTGGTCACGGCGGCGTCGCCGCGGAAGGAGTCGGCGCGGCGGAAGGCCGAGATGAAGGCGTCCTGCACGGCGTCGGCAGCCAGCTCCCGGTCGCTCGTTGTGCGCAGCGCCACCGCCCACATGCGGTCGCGGTGACGGCGGAACAGCTCGCCGAAGGCCTCCGGGTCGCCGGCGCAGTGCGCCGCGAGGAGCTCGGCGTCGGGCAGGGACGCGAGCTCCTCCGGGCCGAGACGGCCCGGGACCGGGTGCGACGGCGGGGTCATGGTCAGCTCAGCTTGATGTCGGCCAGGGAGGCGCGGTAGCGACCGCCGTCCTGGGGGATGAGGGTGAACCAGACGATGACGTAGCGCGAAGGCGGCAGGTCCGTCGGGGCGGTGACGGTCGCGGAGCCGCTCGCCCCCTGGACCTCACCGATGGTCGAGACCCCGTCCAGGGACCGGGACGGCGCCGCGTAGACGGTGACGTCGGTCGGCCCGTTGCCCAGGGTGAGCCTGGCCGAGTGGACCGTCCTGGGGCTGCCGAGGTCGAGGATGACCCCGACGCCCTTCTTCAGGCCGCCGAAGGAGGGGGAGTTGTAGCCCTCGGACTGCCAGACCGTGCTGGGGTCGCCGTCCAGGACCCGGCTCGCGGAGGAGTCCTTCTCGCTCTGGTCGCCCTCGGGGTCGAAGCCCGAGGCGCCGACGACGGCGATGGGGGCCGAGCTCGTGGGGGCGCTCGACGTGGGAGGAGCGCTGCTCGGGCTGGTCGCCGGCGGCGTCGTGGCACTGGAGGTGTGGAGCGGTGCGCTCCCACCCAGGGGCAGGCTGCTGCCGGAGCCGATGCTCGAGACACCGCAGTAGCCCAGCAGGAGCACGACGACGAGGAAGCCGACCAGGATCGTGACCACGATCCTGGTCTGGTTGCCCGACGGGGGCTCCGAGCCGGTGTGCAGCAGGGGCAGCGGCGGCTCCTCCGGCTCCTCGGCCGTCTGGAACACCTCCGGCAGGCTGATCGTCTCGGTGTCGTCCGCGCCGTGCATGCCGGTGGCGTGGGCAGCCCGGTCGGCGGCGGCCCGGGCGAAGGACCCGACCTTGGCGACCTTCGGGGCCTTCGCCGCGGTGGTGGTCGTGGCCTGCACGGTCTCAGCCGCTGTCGGCGAGGCGCCCGCGGCTGGGTCGGCAGGGGGCCCTCCCTGTGCGGGGGCTGGGGCCATCCGCGGCTGCGACGTCGCGGGGGCCGGCTGCGCGGGCGCGCTGCCGGCTCGACCGGCCGCGGCAGCGGCGGCCGGGGCCGCGGTCGACGGGACCGGCGCGGTCTGGGCGGGCAGCTCGGCGGTCTGCTCCGCGATCGCCTCGGGGTTGACCTGCTCCCTCGACCACGGGGCGATCTGCGCAGCGAGGTCGCCCGGGTCCAGCGGCCCGGCGCCTTCGTTGAGGGTCAGGCGGCAGATGGCGTCGAGGTCACCGGGCACGCCGGCGGCGATCTCGGACGGGGCGGGTACGCCGTTGGCGAGGTGCGGGGCCGCCTCGAGGCCTTCCACCGGGGTGTCGACCGGCCAGCGGCTGGTGAGCGCGGCGTAGGCCAGGGCTACCAGCGCGACGGCATCGGCCCGTGAGGCCTCCACAGGGTCGACCTCGTCGACGCCGTCGAGCGCGGCCGCGATGGCCAGCCCGGACACCTTGACCGTGCCGTCGGACGCGCGCATGACCTCGTGCGGGGTGAGGCGCTGATGGTGCAGCCCGCGGGAGCGACCCGTCTCCAGCCCGGTGGCGGCCTCGCCGGTGACCCGGCGGACCTCCTCGGCCGGCAGTCCGCCCTGCGCCAGCAGGGAGGCGACCGAGCGTGCCCCGGGCAGGGACTCCTCGACGATCCACGCGAACTCGTCCTGGACCCCGACGTCGAGGACGCGTACCAGCCGGGAGTCCTCGACACCGGCCGCCCGGCGCGCCGCGTCCATGGCCGCGTCGGCGTTGGGGTGGTCGCTCGGGAAGACGGTCAGGTTGACGTCACGCTCGAGCGTGGTGTCGTGGGCGGTCCACCGGGCGCGGTCCCGCGACCGGGACAGCCGTCGCTGCACGGTGTAGCGGTCCCCCACGATCGTCCCCGGGCCCAGGCCGTGCACTCGGCAGCTCCCCTCGTCGTGTCCATCGGTCTGGCCACATCCTAGGTGGGCGTCAGGCTCCAGGGACGAGGCGACGCACCTTCGACACGACCGGTCCGAGCAGCTCCTCCACCTCGCGCACGCGCAGCGCCCGCGCGAGCACCAGGTAGACGACGCCGAACACCAGACCGGCAAGGACGAGGGTGACGAGGTCCTCGACCCGCCCGGAGACCACGGACTCCACCCCGAGGCGGACGAGGTATGCCGCGCCGCCGGCCACGAGGGCGGCGACACCCAGGCGGGCGTAGGTGCGCGCGACGGGGCGCAGGGGCAGGCCGTCCAGGCGCCGACGGGCCCAGACCAGGCCCAGTGCAGCCCCGGCGAGGTTGCTCACCGTCTGGCCGAGGCCCACCGTGATGCCCATCCAGGCGACGGGAAGCGTCAGCGCGACGAGGCTGATCGCGGTGCCGACGCCGCTGGAGACGAGCTGCAGGACGAACGGGGTCCGGGCGTCCTCGAACGCGTAGTAGACCCGCTGCAGCAGGTAGAGCGTCCCGAACGGCACGAGGCCGGCCATCATCGCCACCATCACCACGGTGGTGGCGTGCACGTCGGCCGCGGAGTTCTTGAAGAACAGGGTGCCGACGAGCGCGGTGCCGAGCACGAAGCTGGCCACGGTCGCCGGGACGGTGGCCACCGCCGTGAGCCGCATGCCCCGGCTGACGTCCCCGCGGACCTCGGCGAGGTCACCCGTGTTTGCGGCCTTGCTCATCCGGGTGAACAGGGCGGTCACCAGGGACACGGTGACCAGGGAGTGGGGCAGCATGAACAGCAGGAAGGCGTTGCTGTAGGCGGTCAGCCCCGGCTCGTGCAGGTGCTGCGCGGCGCTGAGGCTCGTTGCCCGCGTCAGCACCTTGGAGGTGACGATGAACGACGCCTGGGAGACGCCGAGCGCGGCGAAGGTCCAGCCGGCCACCGTGGACGAGGAGCGGAGGCCGACGCCGCGGAAGCCCCAGCGCGGACGGAAGCGGAAGCCGCCACGGCGCAACGGGACCAGGAGGACCAGCGCCTGGGCGATGATGCCCAGCGTCGTGGTGCCGGCGAGCAGCCAGATCATCCCGGGGGTCCAGGCCGAGACGTCGGGCTGGCTGGGGTAGCGCGTCAGGAAGATCGCCATGCCGGCGATCGACACGATGTTGGCCACGACAGGGGCCCACATGTACGCCGCGAACTGGGACCGCGCGTTCAGCACCTGCCCGAGCAGCGTGTAGAGGCCGTAGAAGAAGACCTGCGGCAGGCAGATCAGGGCGAACGAGATGCTCAGGCTCATGGTCTGGGGGGAGAAGCCCTGGCTGAAGAGGCGGACCAGCAGGCCGGCGGCCGCGGTCACGACCAGGGTCAGCACACCCATGGCGACGATGGCCAGGGTCAGGAGCCGGTCCACGAAGTCCTGGCCGCCATCGGCGTGCTGGGCCGCCTTGGTCAGCTGTGGCACCAGGACAGCGTTGAGGACGCCACCCGCGAGCAGCAGGAACAGCAGGTTGGGCAGCGTGTTCGCGACCTGGAACGCGTCGGCGGACAGCCCGGTCATGCCGATCACGGCCCCGAGCATGGTGGCCCGGACCATGCCCAGGACGCGGGACACGATGGTGCCGGCTGCCATGACCGCGCTGGAGCGCGCGAGGCTGGCGGTGGAGTCGCTCATGGCAGGACATTCTCCTGTGGGGGAAGTGCGGGCCGGGTCCGGCCCCGGCGCAGGGACCGCAGGACGCCGAGGACGAGCACGAGGCCGGCCACCACGCCGAGGGCCCAGTAGACCCAGCCTGAGGTCGGGCTGACCCTGACGTCGACCCTCGCCCCCTGACCGATGGGGGTTCCGTTGACCGAGCTCAGGCTCGCCTGGACCGGGACCAGCCCGGCCGCGACGGCGGTGACGTGCACCTTGACGGTGACGCGGCTGCCCCGGTTGATCCGCAGCAGCTCCGGCTGGTCGTCGATGCGCAGTCGGGGACTGCCCGGCTCGAGGTGCAGGCGCACGTCGTGGACCGGCATGTTGAGGGTGTTGACCACGGTGATCTGCAGGACCCCCTGGTCGGCCAGGAAGTTGATGGTCGCGGGGTTCACCCGGATACCCGAGCTCACGCCCGACACGGCGCCGACGACCTGGTTGTGGAGCGTCGCGAACGAGCGCGGCTGACCGCGCCATCGCGAGGAGAGCTGCTGGGCATTGGCGTCCTGCCAGAGCCCGGCCGGGAACTGGCTGGGGTCCATCACGCTGGCGACACCCTCGATGCTGGAGCGGGTCTGCGGCAGCTCGGCCAGCGTCGACCGGGTCAGCGGGGAGCGTCCCGGCGCGAGGGCGTCGGCGGACCGGTGAGGGGCGACGGCCGCGCCGGCCTCGGCGTTGGCGTCCACGGCCTCGTGGACCAGGTCGGTGGTGCTGACGGTGGTCAGCCACGGCGCCGCGGCGGTCGCCTTGAGCAGCGCGGCCACGCTGGCCGGGTCGCCGGCGAAGGACCGAGACGCCGCCACGAGGGCCGAACGCCGCACCGAGGGGCGCTCCTGCAGCAGCGCGATCGTCTCGGCGAGGAAGCGCTCGGTGACCGCCGTCGTCTCCTGCGGCGAGCGGGTGCCGCCCAGCAACGAGCTGAGCCGGTCGTCGTAGGCCAGCAGCGGCAGGCCGTCGGGGGTACGCCGCCCCGCGCTCGGCGTGACGCCGTCGTCGGTGACCGGCAGCGAGGACGCCGACACCACCCCGGCGGTCAGCCCGTTGCCCCGGAACAGGTTCCGCAGCCCGGACTCCCGGGCCAGCGTCATCCGGCCATCGGCCGGCCAGGCGATGTCGTCCCGGACGCTGTGGCCCACCGCGGCGCCGAGCTGGTCCGGGGTGGCCATCACGGTGGCGACGCTCGGGTCACCTGGGGAGAGCCCCAGCGTGGCCGCCAGGTCGGGGTCGGAGTAGGGCAGCGCCCACAGGGGGTGAGCCGGGCCGGCCGCGGCCAGGCGGCTTCCCAACGAGGTCGTCAACGTGGTGACGGCGTCCGCCGGCGGGGTGACCGGACCGGTTCCTCCCGTGCCCGGTGTCGGTGTCGTTGTGGGGGTGGACGTCGACGTGGGAGTCGGTGGTGGCGTGGTCGCGCTCGCGCCGACCGGGGGCCCGAGCACGGCCGGGTCCACGAACCAGGTGACGCGACCGGCCTGCGTGCCGGTGATCAGCCGGTCGATCCTCGAGCCGGGGCCGATCGCCTGCTGCCAGGCCTGCGTGCGCGCGCGGCCGGGCGCCCCGAACAGGGCGGGGTCGGGGTCCAGGGTCAGCGGGACCAGCCAGGCGAGGGAGAGGGGGGTGAACTCCTTGCGCTGGTACCACGGCAGGAACGTGTGCGAGGTGCCCACGGGGGTGTCGGCGCCGGCAGGGGCGGCCTCGATGGCCAGCGGCAGCGCCGCGAAGGCCGAGGGGTTGGACACCGCGCGGGACGGGATCGTGAGGGAGAAGGCCGCCGTCTGGCCGGCGGCCAGGGGCTCCTTGAGCGCCAGGTGGGCGACAACAGGCCCGGGGGTGACCTCGCGTGAGCCCTGCGCCCACGAGGTCACCTGCTCGCGGTTGCCGAGGCCGTCGGTGCGCAGCCGGGCCACCACGGTGGGGTGGGCCACGGGGGCGCCGCCGGTGTTGCGGATCGTGCCGCGCACCGTCACCGCCTGGCCGGGGCGGGCGATCTGGGGGCTGATGGCGTCCAGCTGCACCGTCACCCTGGGCCCGGTCGCGGCGGGAGCCGCGTCGGGTGCGGCGGTGTGGGTGACCGCGGCCGCGGGGGCCGCAGCCGGGGCCACCACGGCCGCGGCCACGAGGGCAGCGGTGAGCACCCGGCATACCTGCGTCCACATGTGCGTGTCCTGCCGTCGCGTCACGCGGAGCCCGCCAGCCGCTCCCAGGCGGCCTGGGCGATGCGGCGTTCGTTGGGGAAGGTGAGGTGCTCGTGGACCTCGTCCAGGGCGACCCACGCGACGTCGATGGCCTCGGCGTCGGGGTCCCCGTCGATGCTCAGCTCCCCTCCGGTGGCCTCGAGCAGGAAGTGGTGGACCACCTTGTGGATGCGCCGGTCCGGGGTGGAGAACCAGTAGTCGATGGTGCCCAGCGACTCGATCACGCGGCCGATGATGCCTGTCTCCTCTGCGACCTCACGGGCCGCCGTCTCGGGCAGTGACTCGCCCGGCTCCATGTGTCCCTTGGGCAGACACCACTCCACGCGACCGGCCCGGTTGCGTCGGGCGATCACGGCGATGCGGGCCGAACCATCCTGGACGTCGATGACCACCCCGCCGGCGGAGGTCTCCTCCACGGCCGGCAACCGGCGTGGCAGCCGGGTCGGCCGAGGGTCCGGGGAAGTCACCCCGTCACTGTAGCCAGCGCCACGATGAGCCTACCTGTCAGCGCGGGCGGTCGCCCGTCACGAGCCGTCACCTACCCTTGAGTCTCGTGTCCTCCACCGCCCGACCCAGCTCCCTCCTGCAGGAGGCCGTGCGCCGCCTTGCTCCCGTCCTGCCGCTGCTCACCGAGCTCGGGGAGCGTTTCGTCGCGGCCGGGCACGAGGTGGCGCTGGTGGGTGGCCCGGTCCGGGACGCCTTCCTCGGCCGCACCTCGCCCGACCTGGACTTCACCACCGATGCCACGCCGGAGCAGACCGAGAAGGTCCTGCGAGGGTGGGTCGACGCCCACTGGGACGTCGGGCGGGCGTTCGGCACGATCGGGGCACGCAAGGGCAACACCACGATCGAGGTGACGACCTACCGCGCCGACGCCTACGACCGCACCACCCGCAAGCCCGAGGTCGCCTTCGGCGACAACCTCGCCGACGACCTGGTGCGCCGCGACTTCACCGTCAACGCCATGGCGCTGCGGCTTCCGGCGCTGGAGTTCGTCGACCCGCACGACGGCCTGGCCGACCTGGCCGCGCGGGTGCTGCGCACGCCGGGCACGCCGCAGGAGTCCTTCGCCGACGACCCGCTGCGCATGATGCGGGCCGCCCGGTTCGTCGCCCAGCTCGGTTTCGCCCTGGCGCCGGAGGTCGACGCGGCGGTCCGGGACATGGCCGGACGGCTGGAGATCATCTCGGCCGAGCGGATCCGGGTTGAGCTGGAGAAGCTGCTGCTCTCGCCGGACCCCAAGGCGGGACTGCGGGTGCTGGTCGACACGGGGCTGGCCGACCAGATGCTCCCCGAGCTCCCAGCCCTGAAGCTCGAGCTCGACGAGCACCACCGGCACAAGGACGTCTACGAGCACTCCCTCATCGTGCTGGAGCAGGCGATCGCGCTCGAGGGACCGCCGGACGGCCCGGAGGAGTCGGTGCCCGGTCCGGACCTGGTGCTGCGCCTGGCCGCGCTGCTGCACGACATCGGCAAGCCGGCGACCCGCCGGTTCGAGCCCGGCGGCGGCGTCAGCTTCCACCACCACGAGGTCGTCGGGGCGAAGATGACCGCCAAGCGGCTGCGCGCCCTGCGTTTCGACAAGGACACGGTCAAGGCCGTCTCCCGCCTGGTCGAGCTGCACCTGCGCTTCCACGGCTATGGCGAGGGCCAGTGGACCGACTCCGCGGTGCGCCGCTACGTCACCGACGCCGGGCCGCTGCTGCCACGCCTGCACCGGCTGACGCGCTCCGACTGCACCACGCGCAACGTGCGCAAGGCCCAGCGCCTGTCCCGCACCTACGACGAGCTCGAGGCCCGCATCGCCCGCCTGCTGGAGCAGGAGGAGCTCGCCGCCGTGCGCCCCGAGCTGGACGGCAACCAGATCGCCGAGGTGCTCGGCATCCGGCCGGGGCCCCTGCTGGGACGGGCGTACAAGCACCTGCTGGCCGTGCGGCTGGACCGTGGGCCGATCGGGGAGGACGCCGCCCGCGAGGAGCTGCTCGCCTGGTGGGCCCAGCAGCCGGAGGCCGCCGGCTGAGGCCGGGTCAGGTGCGCTGGCGCACGCTGGCCCGCCGGTATGCCCAGGACAGGGCCAGGTAGGCCGCTGCCAGCACGGTGAAGACCACGGGCGCGTCACCGTTGGACGGGACGACCACCGCGGCCACGGCGATCGCGACGACGAACGCGGCGTTGAACAGCACGTCGTAGACGCTGAACACCCGGCCGCGGAAGGCGTCGTCGACGTCGCGCTGCACCAGGGTGTCCACGCAGATCTTCAGGCTCTGCCCCGCCCACCCGATGACGGCGGCTGCGACCAGCAGCACGGGCAGCGCCAGGACGGGCACGAGAGTGGCGGTGGCCAGCCCCGCCCCGGTCAGGGCCAGCGACACGACGGTCGTCGGGTCGTGCCGGCGGCGCACCCACCAGGGCGTCACGAGCGCGGCGACGAGGAACCCGGCGGCCCCCGCACCGAGCACCCATCCCAGCACGGTCAGCCCGCGCTGGCTCGAGCCGGCGCCGAAGTAGTTGCGCGCCAGGAGGATCAGGGCCAGCGTCGACACCCCGAAGAGCAGCCGGTGACCGGTCATGGCGCCCAGGGCGTTCGCGGCGGTATGCCGTGAGCGCAGGTGCCGCAGGCCGCGCACCAGGTCGCGACCCACCTCGACGATGCCGGCCGCGGTGCCCGGGGTGAACGGCTCACGGTCAGGCCCGAGCTGGGTGGGCCGCAGGCGCAGGGCCAGCGCCGCCGCCCCCGCGAGGAGCACGGCGACGATCACGACCAGCACCGGGTGGCCCGCGCCGGTCACCCGGGCGGCGTAGGCGATCCCGCCGCCCACGAGGTAGGCGGCGGTGCCGAGCGTGGGGGTCACCGCGTTGGCAGCCACCAGGTGGGCGGGGTCGACGACGTGGGGCAGGCCGGCGGAGAGTGCTGCGAGCAGGAACCGGTTGATGCTCAGGAAGGTGAGGACCACGGCATACAGGAGGGGGTCGGGGGCGGGCAGGGCGAGCAGGACGGCCACGACCACGGCCAGGGCGGCCCGCGCCAGGTTGCCGAGCATCAGGGTGTTGCGCCGCGACCAGCGGTCCAGGGGCACGCCGGCCCAGGGCCCGATCACCGTGAACGGCAGGGTGAGCACCGCGAACGCGGCGGCGATCCCTCCGGGGGTCGTGGCGCGCTCCGGGGAGAAGAAGAACAGCGAGGCCAGGGCCACCTCGAAGACCCCGTCGCCGAGCTGGCTGGTGAGGCGGACGGCGAGCAGCCGACGGAACGATGGCCCGAAGGCCCACAACCGGGGCGCGGGCGCGGGGCTCGCCGCGGCGGTCACGTCGCCATCGTGTCATGCCGATGCCGCGTGGTCAGTTGGCACAGCCGCGTTGCAGCAGGAGGATCGAGGCATGGGGTGGGACGAGCGGTGGGGGAAGTCCAGCGGCACGGTCTTCGGTGGGAGGCCGACCGTCCTCGGTCATCGGGGGCTGGGCCGCGGACCGGGGGAGAACACCCGCGAGACGCTGCGCCAGGCCGTCGAGGTCGGGTTGCGCTGGGTCGAGACCGACGTGCGCCGCACCGCCGACGACCAGCTGGTCGTCGGGCACTTCCCCACCTGGCCCGACGGCTCGTTCGTGGCGCAGCTGTCGCTGGCCCAGGCGCGGGAGCTGGGGGCGTGCACCCTGGCGGAGTACGTCGGCGACCTGCCCGCCGGGATCGGGGTCAACCTCGACGTCAAGAGCTGCCTGGAGGACGCCCTGAGGCCCGCGGGGGCCACCACCGCAGGGCTGCTGGCTCCGGCGGCGGAGGACCTGGCCAGCAGGCGGCCCGTGCTGGCGACCTCCTTCGACCCCGCGGCGCTGCTCGGGCTCCGGGCCGGCGCACCCGGTGTCTCCCTGGGCCTGCTCACCTGGGTGGGCTTCCCGCTGCGCAAGGCGGTGCCGGCGGCGGTGCACCTCGGCGTGGACGTCCTGGTCGCCCACTGGACCTCGTTCGGACCGAACGAGGTCGACCGGGCCCCGGTCCACGCCCCACCGAAGGAGTCGATCGCCGTGGCGCACGAGGCGGGGCTGGAGGTCGTCGTCTGGTGCCCTGACGTGGAGCGGGCGCGTGAGCTGCTCCAGGACGGGGCGGACGCGGTGGTGGTCGACGACGTGCCGCGCGTGCTGCCGGCCCTGCGTGGCCTGGCGGACTGAGGACGACCGGGCTGAGGACGACCGGGCTGAGGCGACCGGGCTGGGGCGGCCGGGCTGGGGCGGCCGGGCTGGGGCGACCGGCCCGGCTCAGTCGAGGACGACGAGGACGTCGCCCTCCTGCACCACGTCGCCCTCCTGGACCCGCACGTCGGTGACGGTGCCGTCCTCCTCCGCGAGGACCGGGATCTCCATCTTCATCGACTCCAGGAGCGCGAGCTCGTCACCGGCGGAGACCGTGTCGCCGACCGAGACGAGGACCTTGGCGACGTTGGCGACGAGATCGGAGGCGACTTCGGTGCTCATGGGCTCACCCTAGCGGGGGGACAGGCAACGGCCCGGCCGTCCGTGGTGGACAGCCGGGCCGTTCCGGTGTGCGTTGCGGCAGGTCGGCGCGCGGTCAGCGCTCCTCGGTGCCGGCGATGAAGGCCTCGAGCTTGGTGCGGCCCTCGGTGTCCTCGCGCTGCACGGGCGGGGACTTCATCAGGTACGACGAGGCGGAGATCAGCGCGCCGCCGATGCCGCGGTCCTTGGCGATCTTGGCCGCGCGGATGGCGTCGATGATGATGCCCGCGGAGTTGGGGGAGTCCCAGACCTCGAGCTTGTACTCGAGGTTCAGCGGGACGTCACCGAACGCGCGGCCCTCGAGGCGCACGTACGCCCACTTGCGGTCGTCGAGCCACTGCACGTAGTCCGACGGGCCGATGTGGACGTTCTTGTCCTCGATCTTGCCGGCGAGCGGGCCGGTGAGGTTGGAGGTGACGGCCTGGGTCTTGGAGACCTTCTTGGACTCGAGGCGGTCGCGCTCCAGCATGTTCTTGAAGTCCATGTTGCCGCCGACGTTGAGCTGGTAGGTGCGGTCCAGCACCACGCCGCGGTCCTCGAACAGCTTGGCCATCACGCGGTGGGTGATGGTGGCGCCGACCTGGGACTTGATGTCGTCACCGATGATCGGCACGCCGGCCTTCTCGAACTTCTCGGCCCACTCCGGGTCGGAGGCGATGAAGACGGGCAGGGCGTTGACGAAGGCGACGCCGGCGTCGATGGCGCACTGCGCGTAGTACTTGTCGGCCTCCTCGGAGCCCACCGGCAGGTAGGACACGAGCACGTCGACCTTGGCGTCCTTGAGGGCCTGGACGACGTCCACCGGCTCGGCGTCGGACTCCTCGATGGTCAGGCGGTAGTACTTGCCGAGGCCGTCGTTGGTCACACCACGCTGCACGATGACGCCGGTCGGCGGCACGTCGGCGATCTTGATGGTGTTGTTCTCGGAGGCGTTGATGGCCTCGGAGAGGTCGAAGCCGACCTTCTTGGCGTCGACGTCGAACGCGGCGACGAACTCGACGTCCTTGACGTGGTAGTCACCGAACTGCACGTGCATCAGGCCGGGCACAGTGCCGTTCGGGTCGGCGTCCTTGTAGTACTCGACACCCTGAACCAGCGAGCTGGCGCAGTTGCCGACGCCAACGATGGCGACGCGCACGGATCCCATGGGGGTTCTCCTTGTTGTGGGTGGTGGAACTGTTCGGGGGAAGTGGTGGGTATGACGGTCGGTCAGGTCTGCGGGGCCGGCCCGCCACCGGGTGGCAGCGGGGGGCCGGTACGTTCGGCGCTGATCAGCTCGGAGAGCCAGCGCACCTCCCGCTCCGCGGACTCCAGGCCGTGCCGCTGCAGCTCAGCGGTGTAGGCGTCCGCCCGCTCCCGGTTCTTGACCGCGGCGGAGCGGAACGCGTCCAGGCGCTCCTCGAGCCGGCTGCGCCGGCCCTCGAGGATGCGCAGGCGCACGTCGGCCTCGGTGCGGGCGAAGAAGGCGAAGTGCACGTCGAAGGTCTCGTCCTCCCAGGCCGCGGGACCGGCGTCGGTCAGCAGCTCCTGGAAGCGCTCCTTGCCCTCGGCAGTCAGCTCGTAGACGATCCGCGCGCGCCGGCTGCTCGGGGCGGGGGTCGCCTTGGCCGGGTCGGGGGAGGTCTCGGCGATCCAGCCGCGGGCCACCAGGTCGCGCAGGCACGGGTAGAGCGTGCCGTAGGACAGCGCTCGGAAGGCGCCGAGGATGGTGTTGAGGCGCTTGCGCAGCTCGTAGCCGTGCATGGGCGCGTCGTGCAGCAGGCCGAGGACGGCGAGCTCGAGCAGCGCGGCGCGACGGCTCATGGGGCTCACCTCCGGGTGGTGCGATCGGTCACAGCGGCTGCTGATGCGCGCCACCATACCTCACAGATATATCGCTGCGATATATCTGCATTTCGACGTACTGCGCTCGCCCCGTTACGCTCGTCCGGCGTGGGCCGCCCCCACGACCGGTTTCGACGAGGCACGCACAAGACCCGTCGGCATACTGACCGGCAGCCACGCCCGCTCGTTCAACGGAAGAAGACACGTGAACGCACAGACCCGAGCAAGTACCGCCGGCCGACGCCGTGCCCAGCCGCCCCAGAAGCAGCAGGGCTGGCGCCGGTTCTTCACGTGGAAGCGGGTGCTGCTCACGCTGGCCGCATTCGGTGTGCTCGGCGTGGCAGGCTTCGCCGTCGCCTACGCGACCACCCCGATCCCCAACCCCAACGAGCTGGCCACCTCGCAGGCCTCGGTCATCTACTACGCCGACGGCAAGACCGAGCTGGCCCGGATCAGCCAGATCAACCGCGAGTCGGTGCCGCTGAGCAAGGTGCCGCTGCACGTGCAGCGGGCGCTCCTCGCGGCGGAGGACCGCAACTTCTACAACGAGAGCGGGGTCTCCCCGACCGGCATCGGCCGGGCCGTGCTCGTGGCCATGAGGGGCGGGCCGACCCAGGGTGGCTCGACGATCACGCAGCAGTACGTCAAGAACTACTTCCTGACCCAGGACCAGACGATCACGCGTAAGTACAAGGAGCTGATGATCTCGATCAAGGTCGATCAGTCCCAGAGCAAGAACCAGATCCTGGAGAGCTACCTCAACACGATCTACTTCGGCCGGGGTGCCTACGGCATCCAGGCCGCGGCGAAGACCTACTTCGGCAAGGACGTCTCGCAGCTGACCGTGGCCCAGGGCGCCCTGCTCGCCTCGGTCATCAACGGCCCCTCGCTGTACGACCCGGCGAACGGCCCGCAGGCGCTCCACGCCGCGAAGAACCGCGTGCAGTACGTCCTGGACGGCATGAAGAAGGAGGGGTGGATCACCCAGGCGCAGTTCGACCAGGCGAAGTTCCCCAAGGTCGACGACCCGAAGAACCGCCAGAAGTTGAGGAACGGCGCCCTGGGTTACATCACCAACGCGGTCAAGGACGAGCTGAAGAGCCGGCTCAAGCTGACCGACGCCGACATCGACCGGGGTGGCTACAAGGTCGTCACCACGATCGACAAGAAGGCGGAGGACTCGGCCATCCAGGCCGTGAACGACAACCTGCCCGGCTCGGGGTCGAGCGAGGCCTCCAAGCAGCTGCACGCAGGCCTGGTCGCGATCAAGCCCGGTGACGGGGCGATCGTGGCGATGTACGGCGGCCGGGACTACAACAAGGTCCAGTTCAACTCGGCCACCGACGCCCACCTGCAGGCGGGTTCGACGTTCAAGGCCTTCGGCCTGCTCGCCGCGCTGCAGAAGGGCATCAGCACCAAGACCCGCTTCGACGGCCACAGCCCGCAGGACTTCCCGGAGTTCAAGGGGCAGAACGGCTCGACGGGCAGCGAGGTCGACGCCAGCGGCACCATCCGCAACTTCGGCGGCGAGCAGTTCGGCAACATCGACCTGCGCACGGCCACGGCCCACTCGGTCAACACGGTCTTCGCGGCGCTGAACATCAAGGTCACGCCGCAGTCGACGATGGAGGCGGCGATCGCTGCGGGCGTTCCGGCGAGCACCCCTGGTCTGCGCCCCAACTACGCCAACATCCTCGGCTCGGCCTCGCCGCGGATCATCGACATGGCCAACGCCTACGCGACCATCGCGGCGCAGGGCACCCGGGCCAAGCCCTACCTCATCAAGTCGGTGACCTCGGGCAGTGGCAGCATCGACTACAAGGTGAACAAGGACGTGCGCGCGGCCTTCGACCGGAACGTCACCCGCGACGCCACCGACGCGATGACCCGCGTGGTCAAGGAGGGCACCGCCCAGCACGCCCAGGAGCTCGGCCGCCCGGCCGCCGGCAAGACCGGTACGACCAGCGAGAACAAGGCGGTCTGGTTCGACGGGTTCACCCCGCAGCTCGCCGCCGCCGTCGGCATCTACCAGGGGGACGGCACCGGCTCGATCAAGGTCGACGGCTTCGGCGAGGTCACCGGTGGCACCTTCCCCGTGAAGATCTGGACGGCGTTCATGGAGGGTGCGCTCAAGGGCGAGCCGGTCGAGGACTTCCCGCCGCGCTACGGCATCGGCGACGGCGAGGTCGCCCCGCCCACGCCGACGACGACGGCGACCAGCTCGACGAGCACCACCTCCACGACGAGCACCACCACGACGGCGCCGCCGACGACGAGCACGGACACCAAGACCAACGGTCCGAAGCCGACGTTCACCGTGCCGTTCCCGGGCGGTAGCCCGACCGACACCACGACCTCGCCGAGCGGCGGCGGGACCGGTGGCGGTGCCGGCAGGCGCGGGCAACCGACGCCGACGCCGTAGCGTCACCCACGCCGACGGGGCGCCTCCTGCACCACGCAGGGGGCGCCCCGTCGGCGTCTCCCCGGTCGGCGCGGGGCACGGCATACCGCAGGGACGTCGGCGGCGGGCCAGCGTGAGCCCGTAGTCTGCGCGGCATGCGCCCGAGCACCTCGCCCGACCAGACCGTGGCGCCGACGCTGGAGGACCCCGTGGCGGCGGCGGCCAGCCAGGTCGCCGGAGGCCCGTTGGGCCGGTATGCCGCGATCGGGCGCCGCTCGCGCGACGGCTGGCAGGCCGCCGCGGCCGTGCTCAGCGGCCTCGTCGCGGTGATGGTCGCCCTCGCGGTGGCCCAGCGGTCGCACTGCGTGCGGACCGGGTGGAGCACCCCCGACCAGTTCTGGCACGCGTGCTACTCCGACCTGCCGCTGGTCTTCCAGACCTCGGGACTGGCCACCGGCACGCTGCCCTACCTCCACAACGGTGCCGGGGCACTGGACCAGCCGGTCGGGAGCGGCCTGGCCATGTGGGTCATGGCCCTGCTCGTGCCCGGCGGGCCGGTCACCACCCGGCAGCAGTGGTACTTCGGGCTGTGGGCCGTCCTGGTCACCGTGCTGCTCGTGCTGCTCGTCATCGTCACCGCCGCGTCGGTGCGCCGGCACCCGTGGAAGGCCGCCCACGTCGCGCTCTCGCCGGTCATCGTCACCGCCTCGCTGGTCTCGGTCGACCTGCTGGGCGTGGTGCTGACCTCCGTGGGGCTGTGGGCCTGGGGCCGGCGCCGGGTGCCGCTGGCCGGGCTGGTGCTCGGCCTGGCGATCGCGACGCGCACCTACCCCCTCGTCATCGTGGCCGCGATCGGCCTGGTCGCGGTGCGGGGTGGCCGGCTGCGGCAGTGGGCCGCGCTCGCCGGCGTGACCCTGGCGACCTGGCTGCTGGTGTCCCTGCCCTGGCTCGTGGTCAACGCCGACGGGTTCCTGTCCACCTACCGGCGCTGGTGGGGCGCAGGTGCCGGCTACGGCTCGCTGTGGCTGGTGCCGCAGCTGTTCGACCACGACCTGCCGGTGGGCGCAGTGACGGTCCTGGCCGTGATGGGCTGGGTCGCCGCGCTGGTCGCCGGTGCCACCCTCGCCCTCGCCACCCAGCGTCGTCCCGCCGTGGCCGAGGTCGCCCTGCTGATGCTGGCGATCGTCCTGGTGACCGGCAAGTCCGTGCCCGTCCAGGCGTGCCTGTGGCTGCTGCCGCTGATCGCGCTGGTCGGCGTGCGCTGGCGCGACCATCTCATCTGGGCCGGCACCGAGGTCGTCTACTCCGTCGCGGTCTGGCTCTACCTCGCCGGGCTCAGCGTGAAGGACCGCGGCCTGCCCTCCGGTCCGTATGCCGGGCTGCTGCTCGCGCGGCTGCTGGCCCTGGGGTGGCTGGTCACCCAGGTGGTGCGCGTGGCGCGGGCCCGGTGGGCCCTGCCCGAGGACGAGCTCGGGGAGACCGAGGTCGCCGAGCAGGAGCGGCTGGAGGGGGAGGTCGACGAGCTCGCGGGCCCGATCGCCGGCGCGGAGGACCGGGTCCTGGTGCGCTTCGGGTGACCCGGGCCGGACACGCGGTCGCTGATTTCTTCCCGGCCGCGACGTGCGGGTACCCTCGTGAAGTTCGCCGCGGCATACCCACTGTCAGTGACCACTGGCAGAGTGCGCCGCGGTGGGACGCTGCAACCCTCCTGTCACGGAAAGACCGTGACCGCTCTAGACCAAAGGAGGTGGGTTAACAGCATGCGTCAGTACGAGCTCATGATCATCCTCGACCCCGAACTCGAGGAGCGCACGATCCAGCCGAGCCTCGACAAGTTCCTCACCGTCGTCACCAAGGACGGCGGCACCGTGGACAACGTCGACATCTGGGGTCGTCGCCGGATGGCCTACGACATCAAGAAGAAGTCCGAGGGCATCTACGCGGTCGTCAACATGACCGCGGAGCCGGCCACCGCCAAGGAGCTGGACCGCCAGCTCAACCTGAACGAGTCTGTCCTGCGGACCAAGCTCCTGCGCCCCGGCGCCTGAGAACAGGGGATCACACCATGGCTGGCGACACCGTCATCACGATCATCGGCAACATCACCAACGACCCGGAGCTGCGGTTCACGCCGTCCGGGGCTGCGGTGGCCAACTTCACCGTTGCGTCGACGCCGCGCGCGTTCGACCGTCAGAGCAACGAGTGGAAGGACGGCGAGACGCTCTTCATGCGCTGCTCGGTGTGGCGTGACGCGGCGGAGAACGTCGCCGAGTCGCTCCAGCGCGGCACCCGCGTGATCGTGTCCGGCCGACTGAAGTCTCGTTCCTACGAGACCAAGGAAGGCGAGAAGCGCACGGTCGTGGAGATGGAGGTCGACGAGGTCGGCCCCTCGCTGCGCTACGCGACGGCCAAGGTCAACCGCACCCAGCGCGGTGGTGGCGGCGGCTTCGGCGGCAACCAGGGCGGGGGCAACTCCGGCTTCGGTGGCGGCCAGAGCGCGCCGAGCGACGACCCCTGGGCCACCGGTCCGTCCGCGGGTGCCCCCCAGGGCGCCCCGCAAGGTGGCGGCTGGGGCTCCGGCCCGTCCTACGACGAGCCGCCCTTCTGACAGAAAAGGGAACAGGGAACACACCCGACAAGGTGAGCCCTGTGACCGAGGTGAGACGGCTTCCTTGTGCCTGTGAAGCCGGCCGCACCGACAGGTGAGACGCGAGTCCCACCGGAACCACACGCTATCCCGGAGCACACACTCCGGGCTCTCACAGAATGGAGAGCACCACGATGGCCAAGCCCGTAGTGCGCAAGCCCAAGAAGAAGGCCAACCCGCTCAAGGCGGCGAAGGTCGAGAACATCGACTACAAGGACACCGCGCTGCTGCGCAAGTTCATCTCCGACCGCGGCAAGATTCGCGCTCGTCGGGTGACCGGCGTGTCCGTCCAGGAGCAGCGCCTCATCGCCACGGCCGTGAAGAACGCCCGTGAGATGGCCCTGCTGCCCTACTCCAGCTCGGCTCGCTGAGCTAGCTCACTGAGTCGTCGCGAAGGAGACAACCCATGAAGCTCATCCTCACCCAGGAGGTGTCGGGTCTCGGCACCGCCGGTGACGTCGTCGAGGTCAAGGACGGCTACGCCCGCAACTTCCTGTTCCCCCGCGGTCTGGCCACGGCCTGGACCAAGGGCGGCCAGAAGCAGGTCGACTCGATCCGCAAGGCTCGGGAGACCCGCGAGGTGAAGTCGCTCGACGAGGCCAAGGCCATCAAGGGCCAGCTCGAGGCCAAGGCCGTCAAGGTCGAGGCCAAGACCGGTGCGTCGGGCCGCCTCTTCGGCGCCGTCACCCCGGCCGAGATCGCCGCGGCCGTCACGGCCGCCGGTGGCCCGGCGCTGGACCGCCGCAAGATCGAGATCGCCACGCCGATCAAGTCCACCGGGTCGCACCAGGCGCTCGTGCGCCTGCACCCGGAGGTCCAGGCCACGGTCGCGCTGACCGTCGTCGCCGGCTGACGCACGCTCCCGCTGCCTCGGCAGCAGCCGAAGGGGTCTGGTTCCACGTGGAACCAGGCCCCTTCGTCATGCCCGGGCGCCGAGGGTCGGCGACGCCGGTCCGGACCCGGACGCGAGGCCTGTCGCCTCAGGGGTGCGGTGGCACCTCGATCCCGCGGATGAGCAGGTCGCGCAGGGCCGGCAGCGGCACCGGCCGGGAGAAGAGATAGCCCTGCGCGAACAACCCGCCGAGGTCTCGCACCGCGTGCAGCTGCTCGGCGGTCTCGACCCCCTCGACGACGCAGGCCAGGCCCAGGTCCCGCGCCAGGGTGTTGACGGAGCGCACGATGACCGCGTCGCGCTCGGAGCCGGGCAGGCCGCGGACGAAGGCCTGGTCGACCTTGACGAAGCTGACCGGGAACCGGCGCAGGTAGGTCAGGGAGGAGTAGCCGGTGCCGAAGTCGTCGATGCCGATGCCGACCCCGTGGTCGCGCAGCGTGTTGAGCTGGGTCAGGGTGGCGTCGTTGAACTCCAGCAGCGCGGACTCGGTCAGCTCCAGGGACAGCCCGTCCGGCTCCAGCCCGGTCTCCTCGAGCACGCCGAGCACCTCGGCGGCCAGGCCCGGCAGGGCGGCCTGCCGGGCCGACAGGTTCACCGTCACCGCCATCGCCCAGCCGGTCTCCCGGCGCAGCTGCGCCACCTCGGTGCAGGCCTGGCGCAGCACCCAGGAGCCGAGCGCCGTGATCAGGCCGGTCTCCTCGGCCACGTCGACGAGCTCGGCGGTGCGGATCAGCCCACCGTCCCGGTCGACCATCTTGACCAGGGCCTCAGCGCACACCACCTCGCCCAGGGCGAGGTCGACGATCGGCTGGAAATGGACCTGCAGGCCCTCACCGGCCAGCCCGCGGCGCAACGCTGCGGCGGTCCGCGTGCGGGACTGGTTCGTGGCATGCAGGGACTCGTCGTAGACGTCGGCGCGGTCCTTGCCGCGCCGCTTGGCGAGGTACATCGCCGCGTCGGCACGCCGGACCAGCTCCTCGGCGTCGAGGAACCGGGCACCCCCGGGTGGTGAGCTGAGCGCGATACCGATGCTGGCGGTGACCTCCAGCTCACCACCGGAGAAGGGGATCGGTGTGGCGAGGGCGTGCTCGACCCTGGCCGCGAGCTCCAGCGCCGCGGCGTGGGTGGACACCCCGCAGCAGACGACGACGAACTCGTCCCCACCGAACCGGGCGACCAGGTCCCCGGGACGGACGGCCAGGGGGAGCCGGCGCGCGACCTCCTGCAGGACGGTGTCGCCGGTGGAGTGCCCGTGGGTGTCGTTGACGACCTTGAAGCTGTCGAGGTCGACGAACAGCACCGCCAGGTCGTCGGTGGAGTCGACCAGGGCGCTGAGGCTGCGGCCGAGGCTGCCCCGGTTGGCCAGTCCGGTGAGCGCGTCGTGCTGCGCCTGGCGGTGCAGGTCGGCCTCGGCCTGGCGACGGTCGGTGATGTCCTCGACCTGGGCCAGGGTGTAGGGCTGGCCGTCCGGGAAGGTCACCCGGGTCACCGAGAGCAGGCCCCAGACCACCCGTCCGCTGGAGTGCAGGTAGCGCTTCTCCACCCGGTAGACCTGACCGGTGGTGTGGTCGAGGGTGGCGCTGATCCGGGCGTTGCCAGCCACGTCGTCGGGGTGGGTGAAGACGTCCGAGGACCGGCCGACGATGTCCTCCTCCGGCAGCCCGAGCATCGCCGAGAACGCGGGGTTGACCGAGACGAAGTGCCCGAGGCTGTCGGACAGGGCCATGGCCACCGGGGAGCTGAGGAACATCGTGCGGAACCGCGCCTCGTGGGCGGCGCGCTCCTCCAGGGCCCGCTGCCGCTCGAGCACCCGGGCCAGCTCGTGGGCGACGATGCGCAGCGTTCCGCGGTGGTCGGTGGCCGCGGAGGCCTCGCCGGTGTCGAAGAACTCGCAGACGCTCGTGACCGTGTCGCGGAGGGTCACCGGCACGACGTGCGCCGTGCGCACCCCGGCGTGCCCGAGCGCGGCCTCGAACGCGTCGTCCGAGGACGGGTCGACGTCGTACACGCCGGCGCCGTCGCGGTCGGTGACCCGCCCGTTGGCGTCACTCGCGTCGAACACGGCCGGCACCACCGTGGCCGCCTGGTCGAGGGCGAGCGGGAGGACGTCGGCGGCGGGGCCGGCCGCCACGTGCCGCACGGGCGCGGCGGGGACGAGGCGGTCGTCGCCGGTCCGGCACGGCCGCAGCAGGGCCGCGGCGAAGCCGAAGTGCTCGCACGTCGCCCGGAGAGCCTCGGCCGCCGCCTCCTCGATGGTCAGCGCGTCGTTGGCAGCGGTGGCCACGGTGTGCAGCAGCCGCAGCCGTGCTGCGGCGTCCATCGACTCCTGGTGGGCGCGGGCGAGCAGCTCCCGGGACCGCGTCTCCTCGGTGACGTCGCGGACCTCCATCTGCACCCCGGTCTGGCCCTCCCAGGGCACGGCGCTGGCCGTGATCTCGACGATGATCCGTCCGCCGTCGAGCCGCACCGCCTCGCGGCGCCCGGCGATCTCGTTGCGCCCCGCGAGGATGTTGGCGATCATCGAGGCGGCCTCGTAGCGGTCGGACTCGGGGATGACGTCGAGCACCGACCGGCCGAGCAGGTCCTCCTCGGTGGCCGCCCCGAGCAGCCGCAGCGCGGCCGCGTTGGCGTAGCGGAACCGCCCCTGGACGTGCACGACGATCGCGAACGGGGAGTGCTCGACGAGGGCGCGGTAGCGCTGCTCGGTCTCCGCGAGGGAGCTGCGGGTGCGTTCCAGCTCGGTGACATCGGTGGCGATGCCGGCGACCGCGTAGGTACGGCCGCTGACGTCGACGAGCGGGAACCGCTGGGTGATGTAGGTCCGGGTCCCACCCTCAGCATCCAGGAAGCTCTCGTGGCTGGTCTGCACCCGACCGGTGCGGAGCACCAGCTCGTCCTGGGCGCGGACCTGGGCGGCGTACACCGCGGGCAGGACGTCCTCGAGCTGGGCGCCGACGACCTCGGCCACCGGGCGGTCGACCTGTGCCGCGAACGCGTCGTTGGCCAGCAGCAGCCGCCCGTCGTCAGCACTGCGCACGCTGATCACGGCGTCGGAGTGGCGCAGCAGGCCCTCCAGGTATGCCGTCACGTCGGCGATGCCCGCCTGGGCAGGGAGGGGGACGTTCATGACCACCCCTCCTGTCACCGGCGCCGGGGAGCGGGCGGCGTCCCCTGTTGGCCGCCAAGGCTAGCCAGCGGGGCGGTCGTCACGGTCGTTGTTTGCCCAAAGATGTCCCTTCTGCTGGTGTCCAGTGCCCCTCCCCGGACCGGGGGGACCCGGCATACGCTGGCCGCACCCGCGCCCCTGAGCGAGAAGGACACCAGCCGTGAGCACCCCTGCACCCCGCATCACCCACCTCGTCGGCGGCGCCCCCTGGACAGGGGTCGCCGAGCGCACCAGCCCGGTCTACAACCCGGCCAGCGGCGAGGTCACCGGCCAGCTCGACCTCGCCTCGGCGGCCACCGTCGACGAGGTCGTCAAGGTCGCCCACGACGCCGGCCGCGAGTGGGGGCAGGCCTCGCTCACCCGGCGGGCGCAGGTCCTCTTCGCGTTCCGGGAGCTGCTCAACGCCCGCAAGGAGGAGATCGCCGCGCTCATCACCGCCGAGCACGGCAAGGTCCTCTCCGACGCCCTGGGTGAGGTGACCCGCGGGCTCGAGGTCGTCGAGTTCGCCTGCGGGATCCCGCACCTGCTCAAGGGCGGCTTCAGCGAGAACGTCTCGACCAAGGTCGACGTCTACTCCATCCGCCAGGCGCTCGGCGTCGTCGCGGTCATCTCGCCGTTCAACTTCCCGGCCATGGTGCCGATGTGGTTCGTCCCGATCGCCGTGGCCTGCGGCAACGCGGTGGTCATCAAGCCCTCCGAGAAGGACCCGTCGGCCGTCAACGCGGTCGCGCAGCTGTGGAAGGAGGCCGGGCTGCCCGACGGCGTGGTCAACGTCGTCCACGGGGACAAGGAGGCGGTGGACCGGCTGCTGGAGCACCCCGACGTCAAGGCGGTCTCGTTCGTCGGGTCCACCCCGATCGCGAAGTACGTCTACGAGAAGGGCACCGCCGCGGGCAAGCGGGTGCAGGCCCTCGGTGGGGCGAAGAACCACATGGTGGTGCTGCCGGACGCCGACCTGGACCTTGCGGCCGACGCCGCGGTCAACGCCGGATTCGGCTCGGCCGGGGAGCGGTGCATGGCCATCTCGGCACTGGTCGCGGTCGAGCCGGTCGCGGACGACCTGGTCGAGCGGATCCGCGCGCGCATGGCCACCCTGCGCACTGGTGACGGGACGCGGGGCTGCGACATGGGCCCGCTGGTGACCGGCGCGCACCGCGACAAGGTCGTCGGCTACGTCGAGGCGGGGGTGGAGTCGGGCGCCACGCTCGTGGTCGACGGGCGTGACGGTGACGTCGACGGCGACGAGGGCGGCTTCTGGCTGCGCCCGACCCTGTTCGACCACGTCACCCCGGACATGTCGATCTACACCGACGAGATCTTCGGCCCGGTGCTGTCGGTGGTGCGGGTGCCCTCCTACGACGCGGCGCTGGAGCTGGTCAACGCCAACCCCTACGGCAACGGCACCGCGATCTTCACCAACGACGGCGGTGCCGCCCGGCGCTACCAGAACGAGGTCGAGGTGGGCATGGTCGGCGTCAACGTGCCGATCCCGGTGCCCATGGCCTACTACTCCTTCGGGGGCTGGAAGAGCTCGCTGTTCGGCGACAGCCACGCCCACGGCACCGAGGGAGTGCACTTCTTCACCCGCGGCAAGGTGGTCACCTCGCGCTGGCTCGACCCCAGCCACGGCGGGCTCAACCTGGGCTTCCCCACGCACGACTGACCGTCTTGGCGCACAGTGGGGTCGCCGGCGGGCCGGTTTCCGGACCTCCGGCGCCCCCGGCTTGCGCACAGGTCGTGATGGTCAGCGGCGGGAGGCCCCGGTGACCAGCCAGGCGTCGGAGCGGGCGCGCCAGCCCAGCGCCACCCCGCGCAGCACCATGAAGCCCACGAACACCCACCACAGCACGGTGAGCGCGTGCGCCTGGGCGGTGACCGGGTCGCCGGTGAGCAGGTCCGGTGCGGCCCGGCGGACCGCGAGCACCGCCGGCACGTAGAGGACCAGCAGCACGACCTGGGCGCCGGCGAGCCACCGGCCGTCGCCGGCGCCGATGAGCACCCCGTCGAGGACGAACACCACGCCGGACACGGGCTGGGACAGGGCCACGACCACCAGCGCCGCGGCCAGCGCCGAGCGCACCGCGGGGTCGGTGGTGAACAGGTCGGGCAGCAGCTCGTGCCCGGCCAGGACCAGCGCTCCGAGCACCACCCCGGCGCCGGCGCCCCAGCGCAGCATGGTCGTCGTGGCCGAGCGGGCCGCGTCGACGTCGGCGGCCCCGAGCGCCTTGCCGGTCAGCGCCTGCGCCGCGATGGCCAGGGCGTCCAGGGCGAAGGTCAGGAAGCTCCACACCGTCGCCGACACCTGGTAGGCGGCCAGCGGGACGTCGCCGAGCCCCGCGGCCACCCACGTGGTCAGCAGCAGGACCGCGCGCAGCGCGAGCGTGCGCACCAGCAGCGGCACGCCCTGCCCCGCCGCGTGCAGCACCCGCGTCGGGTGCGGCCGCAGCCCCGCACCCAGCTCGCGCGCCCGGTGGGTGACGACGAGGACCAGGCCGGCCGCCATACCGGTCTGGGCCAGGACGGTGCCGAGCGCGGACCCGGCAATGCCCAGGTGCAGGCCGAGGACGAGCACCAGGTTGAGCGCCAGGTTGGCGCTGAAGCCCACCACCGAGGCCACCAGCGGGGTGCGGGTGTCCTGCAGCCCGCGCAGGACGCCGGTGACGGCCAGGACGAGGAGCATGGCCGGTATGCCGAGCGCGGACACCCGCAGGTAGGTCACCGCCTGCGCGTGCGCGGCCGGCGAGGCGCCGAAGACGGCGGCGATCGCGTCGGCGGCCAGCCCGACGGCGGAGGCAGTGACCACGCCGAGGACCAGCGCGAGCCAGAGCCCGGCCACGCCCGCCTCGACCGCGGTCCGCTCCGAGCCCGCACCGACCTGACGGGCCACGGTGCTCGTGGTGCCGTAGGCGAGGAAGACGAAGACGTTCGCCGCGGTCACCAGGGCCGCGCTGGCCACGCCGAGACCCGCCAGCGGCGCGGTGCCGAGGTGGCCCACGATGGCCGAGTCGGCCAGCAGGAACAGCGGCTCGGCGATGAGCGCGAGGAACGCCGGCACCGCGAGCCGCAGGATCTCCCGCTGCTGGCTGGTCGTGGTGCTGGTCCGGGCGGTCACGGCGGGCAGCCTAGGCCGGTGCCGCGCCCGGCGTCGGTAGGGTCCGCCTCGTGACCGGGCGTGAGGCGGTGCTGGCGTGGGTGGCCGACCAGGTGGTGGGCCTGCCTGCCGACCGGGTGCGCCGGGTGGGGGTGGACGGGGTCGACGGGGCGGGCAAGACGGTCTTCGCCGACGAGCTGGCGGCGGTGCTCTCCGGCCGCGGGGTGTGCGTGGTCCGGGCCTCGGTGGACGGGTTCCACCACCCCGCACCGGTGCGCCACCGCCGCGGCCGGCGCTCGCCGGAGGGCTTCTTCCGCGACTCCTACGACTACGCCCGGATGCAGGAGGCGCTGCTGGACCCGGCGGCACCCGGCGGCTCCGGGATGGTGCGCACGGCGGTGCACGACGTCGCGGCGGACGCACCGGTCGAGACGCCACCGGTGCGCGTCGACGCCGGGGACGTGCTGCTCGTGGACGGGATCTTCCTGCATCGCCCCGAGCTGCGCGGGCACTGGGACTGGTCGGTGTTCCTGCAGGTCGACTTCGCCGTGTCGGTGCCGCGCGGGGCCGGCCGGGACGGCACCGACCCGGACCCGGCGGCGGACTCCCAGCAGCGCTACGTGCAGGGGCAGCGGCTCTACCTCGCCGAGTGTGAGCCGCGCCGGCACGCCAGCGCGGTCATCGACAACACCGACCTGGCCGCGCCGCGGGTGCTCACAGGTTCTTGAGCGCCTCGCGGCGGGACAGCGGGGCCATCCGGTCGCCCCAGGCGGCCACGACCTCGAGCACCCAGTCCCCGGCCTCGGGGCCGAGGTGGGCGTGCTGGCGCAACGCCCAGCCGATCGCCTTGCGGATGAAGAGCTCCCGGTCGGCCAGGTTGGGCTCGATGACGTCGACGAGCAGCTGCCGGTCGAGCTCGTCCTTGCTGGAGAGCTGGCTCAGGATCGCGGTCCGCCGCACCCACAGGTCAGGGTCCCGGGCCCACTGCCGCATCCGGTCGGCCTCGGTGTCGGGGTGCGCGCGCAGGATGTCCCCGATGCGGTGCGAGGCGATCTCGTCGACGACGTCCCACCACGCCCCGGTCACCACCAGGTGTCGGAAGAGCGGCACGCTGGCCACCTCCCGCGCCCAGGTGCGGTAGGTGCGGTGCCCGGCGAGGGCCAGCGCGGCATACCGCTCCTCCCGGTATGCCGCGTCGTCCCACAGGCAGCGCACGGCCGCCTCCCACTCCGCCCGGTCGGCGAGCTGGTGGGCGGGGTCGGCCAGCAGCGGGCGGAGGGTGGACCGCAGCGCCGGGGCGGTGAGCCCGCGGAACGGCATCGCGGACTTCATGTAGGCCTGTTGACCAGCGGCGCGGACGGGGTCGGCGGCCTCGGCCAGTGCCGCCCGGACGGTGCGGACCAGGGCGGCGCCGGGGGTGGCCGGGGTGGTATCGGGCATGGGCGCACCGTAGTGGCGATCTTTTTTCTGTCCACAGCCGGTGGACGGCCGTTTGTGCACGCCAGCGTGCGTGGCGCCGCGGGGTTTCCCCGGCAATTCACAGGGTTGTCCACACGGTGTGCACACTCGTCCACGGCGTGGTGCACACGTTGTCCCCACGTTGTCCACAGGCCTGTGTTGAGGGGCTGCCACCCGCGGACCTACCGTTCTCCGCACGGGCGTTCCTGGCCGACACGACGGCCACCTTCCGGGGGAGTGTCAGACCACAGTGGTTGTCTGGTGTCACAGCCGGAACACCCGGTGCGGCCGTGTTCATCGAAGGGGACCAGGTGTCGATCGCGGAGCTGGATGTCAGCGCCTACGGCGGTTCGTCGTCCCCTGACGGCCCCGACATGGACCGCCTGCCGCCGCAGGACGTCCACGCCGAGCAGAGCGTGCTCGGCGGCATGCTGCTGTCCAAGGACGCCATCGCCGACTGCGTCGAGACGCTCAAAGGCGTCGACTTCTACCGGCCGGCGCACGAGCTGATCTACGACGCGATCCTCGACCTCTACGGTCGCGGTGAGCCGGCCGACGCGATCACCGTCTCCGACGAGCTGAGCAAGCGCGGTGACCTGCAGCGCGTCGGCGGCCAGGCCTACCTGCACCAGCTGATCCAGTCGGTGCCGACGGCGGCCAACGCCGGCTACTACGGCCAGATCGTGGCTGAGCGCGCGGTGCTGCGCCGCCTCGTCGAAGCGGGCACCCGGATCGTGCAGCTCGGCTACGCCCAGGGCGGCGGCGACGTCGAGGACATCGTCAACGCCGCGCAGGCCGAGGTCTACGCCGTCGCCGACAAGCGCGGTGGCGAGGACTACCACGTGCTCGGCGACATCCTCGAGGCCGCCGTCGACGAGATCGAGCACGCCTCGGGCAGCAGCGGCGAGATGACCGGCGTGCCCACCGGGTTCACCGACTTCGACGCGCTGACCAACGGCCTGCACCCGGGCCAGATGATCGTCGTCGCCGCGCGTCCCGCGGTCGGCAAGTCGACCTGGGCGCTGGACATCGCCCGGTCCGCGGCGATCAAGCACAAGCAGGCGACCGTCGTCTTCAGCCTGGAGATGAGCCGCACCGAGATCACCATGCGCCTGCTGTCGGCCGAGGCCGGCATCCAGCTGCAGCACATGCGCAAGGGCACCATGCGCGACGAGGACTGGACCCGCCTCGCGCGCACCATGGGCGAGGTCTCCGACGCGCCGCTGTTCATCGACGACAGCCCCAACATGTCGCTGATGGAGATCCGGGCCAAGTGCCGCCGGCTCAAGCAGCGCAACAACCTGCGCCTGGTGATCATCGACTACCTGCAGCTGATGAGCTCGGGCAAGCGCGTCGAGTCCCGCCAGCAGGAGGTCTCGGAGTTCTCCCGTGCGCTCAAGCTGCTCGCCAAGGAGCTCGAGGTGCCGGTCATCGCGCTCTCCCAGCTCAACCGTGGTCCCGAGCAGCGCACCGACAAGAAGCCGCAGATGAGCGACCTGCGTGAGTCGGGCTCGATCGAGCAGGACGCCGACATGGTCATCCTGCTGCACCGCGAGTCCCTCTACGAACGCGAGTCGCCGCGCGAGGGCGAGGCCGACCTGATCGTGGCCAAGCACCGTAACGGCCCCACCGACACCATCGTCGTGGCGTTCCAGGGCCACTACTCGCGCTTCACCAACATGGCCTCCAGCTTCTGATGTCGTCGATCACCGACGGGGTCGCCACCGCGGCCTCCTGGGAGGCGGAGTACGCCAACGGCCGCTACCTGGAGGAGGCGCCGGTCAGCTTCGTGCGCTACATCCTCGACGCCGCCGCGGACGCGCACCTGCCCGGCGAGGCGCTCTACGTCGGATGTGGCAACGGCCGCAACGTGGAGCCGCTGGCCGACGCCGGCCTGGACGTGCTCGGCCTCGACCTCGCGCCCACCGCGATCGCCCAGGCCCGGCGCCGGCTGCCAGAGCGGGCCGACCGGTTCCAGGTCGGCAGCCTCGACGACCTGCCCTCCGGGGCGACCTGGCCGGTGGTCATCGGCATCCAGGTGTTCCAGCACGGCACCCGCGCGGAGGCGCACCGCCACCTCGCCGCCGCGGCGGAGCGAGTGGCGCCCGGGGGCCTGCTATGCGTCCGGGTCAACGCCTCGGCCACAGACGTCTGGCCGGCACACCGGGTCATCGAGCTCGGTGACGACGCCGGGTTCACGGTCCGCTACACCGAGGGGCCCAAGGCCGGGCTGGCGGTCCACTTCTTCGCCGCGGACGAGATCCGCGAGCTGCTTGGTCCGGCGTTCACCCCCGTGCGCGACCTCAGCCTCGACGTCACCCAGCGCGAGGCGCCGGGCGTGGGCCAGTGGTCCCAGTGGGAAGGCATCTGGCGCCGCGACGGCGCCTGAGGGTGCACCGCGGACCGCGGCTGGGACCCGGCGACCACCGGGCAGGTCACGGGCAGGGGCAGCGCCGCTCCTGCGGGAGAGGCCCCGGTCCACCCGAGACGTTGACTGCTGCGGGTGCGCTGTCAGCCGGCGTGCCCACCACGCTGACGGCCGGCGACTCGAGCGCCGGGACAGCCGACGCGCCCGCATGAGTGCCGAAGGGGCTGGGGACCACGCCGACCGAGGTCAGCGCCGAGAGCATGGCCACGGTCAAGGCGGCCACGATGAGCAGTGACGCACCGATCGCCCCGGCCATCTGCCGCCGCGTCCACCCCACGCAAGCCCCCAGTCCTCGCCGGCCACGGGATGTCCGCGCCGTGCGCCAGTATGCCCTCGGATCGTCACGAAAGGGACCCATGAGTGAGCCACCGACCACGGTCCGGCGACTGGTCGAGGACATCCGGCCCTTCGACCGGCAGGAGGACGCCGACCGGGCTGCCGTGCTGGGCTGGCTCAACGAGACAGACGACGTCTTCCGCCGCGCGAAGCCCCGCACCCCGCCGCAGCACCTGGTCTCCTACTTCCTGCTCGTCGACCCGGTCGGTCCCCAGATCCTGCTCGTGGACCACCGCAAGTCCGGCCTGTGGCTGCCTGCCGGGGGCCACGTCGAGCCGGGCGAGAGCCCCGTGGACACCGTCCGCCGCGAGGTCGCCGAGGAGCTGGGCATCGCCGCGAGCTTCCCGGCCTGGCTCGGCGAGAAGGCGTTCTTCCTGACCGTGACCGAGACGGTGGGGGACCCCAGCGTGCGGCACGTGGACGTCAGCCTCTGGTTCGTCCTGCAGGGTGACCGGCGGCAGGCGCTGACGCCGGACCCGGGCGAGTTCCGGGCGGTGCGGTGGTGGACGCCGCAAGAGGTGACCGAGGCCGACCCCGCCATCTTCGACCCCCACCTGGGACGCATGCTGGCCAAGCTGGCCGAGGCCATCCCGGCCCAGCCCGGGCGGGAGACTCCAGCGGCCCGGTCGTGATGCCGGACCAACCATGGCGGAGCAGGCTTGCCACATGATCGGACGCCTCGAGAAGACCGTCATCGACTGCCCTGACCCCCGCCGGCTCGCGGACTTCTACTGCCAGGTCCTCGGCATGCAGGTCGCCGAGGACCAGGAGGACTGGGTGGTGATCGGGTCCGCACCGGGCCGGCGCGAGGTGGCCTTCCAGCGGGTCAGCACCTGGCGGCCCCCGCGGTGGCCGGACCCCGAGCATCCCCAGCAGCTGCACCTCGACATCCGCGTGACCGACCCGGACGAGGCCGAGCGCCAGCTCGTCGCCGCGGGCGCCACCAGGACGCCCGGCGCGCGCGAGACCGGCTTCCGCGTCTTCGCGGATCCCGTGGGCCATCCGTTCTGCACCGTCTTCGGCCCCCTCGGCGGCTGAGGCGCGCCCACAGTCGGCACGTCGCCCGTCAAACCGCGCAGGCAGGACGCCCGAGGCCCGTGCATTCACCGGTGGCGGCGGTGCCCGCGGGTCGCGACCGTGGCCGGCAGGGACGTCCGAGCCGAGGGAGGCCGCCGTGGACATCTCCGGCTACTGGCCACTGCTGCTCGCCGGGCTCGTCGGCTCCTTCGCCCACGAGGGGATGCGGGCGCTCTCGGCGTTCGTCGACGGGGTGCGTCCAGGTGCGATCGAGCTGGCCTGGTCCGTCCTGCTCATCGTGCTGGGAGCCGCCGCCCCGCTGCTCTACGGCACCGGCATCCGCTCCTTCTTCGAGGCGGTGCAGCTCGGGGTGAGCATCCCGGCGATCGTCTCCCTGGGCTTCCGTGCGGCCACCCCCCAGAGCGTGCGCGCCGAGCCACGCGGCGCGGGGTACCCGCGGTGGGCCAACTACCTCTCGTGGCGGTTCTGAGCCGTCCCGAGCCCGGTATGCCGCGCCGCCACCACCGCGCCGGAAAAGGGACTCCGGCCGCGGCGGCGTCCGTGGCAAGGTCGGGGCATGACCGACATCGCGATCGAGCGCGCGGCCGCGGCCGACCTTCCCCGCCTGGTGCGGCTGGAGGTCGAGGCGGGGCAGCTGTTCCACACCGTCGGACTGCACGAGGTGGCCGACCACGAGGCCACCGTCGAGGAGCTGCAGGAGCCGTTGGCGCAGCAGCGGATCTGGGTGGTTCGTCGCGACGGTGAGGCCGCGGGATACGTCGTGGCCGAGGTGCTCGACGGCAACGCGCACGTCGCCCAGGTCTCGGTCGCTCCCCGGCACGGGCGGCAGGGGATCGGTCGGGCGCTGGTGCGGCACGTCGAGGCGTGGGGGCAGGCGGCGGGTCGCCCGGCCACGACCCTGACGACCTTCCGCGACGTCCCGTGGAACGGGCCGTACTACGCCCGTCTGGGCTACACCGAGCTCCCCGCAGCCGACATCGGCCCGGAGCTCGCTGCGACCATGGCGCACGAGGCGTCGTTGCCCGGCATCGACGCCGAGGATCGCTGCGCCATGGTCCGGCCGTACGTCGGAAGGACGTCCTGACCGGGCGCCTCCGAGTGCCCGCGCTGACCAACCGGCCGAACCCGGAGGCGAGCCGCCCGGCACACCGGGCACACTCCTCCCCATGACTTCGGGCAGGGGCAGCGGTGTCGACAGGTCCTGGCGGTGGCAGCCGCCTCCGGGATGGCCGGTGCCTCCTCCGGGCTGGTCCCCGCCGCCGGGCTGGGCGCCGGACCCGTCCTGGCCGGAGCCGCCGCACGGATGGACCTGGTGGCGGGCCGATCCGGTTCGGGCGCGGGGGCTGGCGACGGGGTGGCTGGTGACCCTCGCGGTCGCCGCAGGGGTCGTCGTACCGGCGCTGGTCGTCGGGCTGGTCGTGACGGTGGTGATGCTGGGCGGGTCCGCGGGCCCGGGCGGCTGCGGCCCGCGTGACCCGGCGACCGGCGCAGCGGCACAGCTCGACCTGGTCAACGACACCGAGGCCGCGGTGTTCCTGGACGACTGCCAGGGCCAGGGCTGCCTGCTCGCCGAGTCCGCCGACCGCATCGCGCCGGATGACGACCTCGTCGTCCCGCTCAGCTGCTCGGACGGCGACGTCCCCGAGACGTCCTGGCGGATCAGGTCAGACGATGGCGAGGCGCTGGGTTACCTCGTCATCAGCTCCCCGGCCGACGCCGACGGGGCCACGTTCTTCGTGACGGACGCGAGTCCGGACCGCCGCACGACGACCTCCGGCGAGTAGCGGGTGGCGCGGCCGGTCGGGTCGGCCGTGGGGTAAGGGCTTTGCCGCCACGGCCCGGGGGCCGGACACTCATCACATGCCGACCCTGTCCCACCTGCTGGCCTTCGCCGCCGTCGCGGCGGTGGTGGTCGCCGTCCCCGGCCCCAGCCTGCTGTTCACCATCGGGCGGGCGCTGACGGTCGGCCGCGGGCCGGCCCTGTTCACCGTGCTCGGCAACGGGATCGGCCTGCTCGCCCAGGTCGCCCTGGTCGCCGGAGGCCTCGGAGCGCTGCTGGCCGCGTCCGCCACGGCATACACGCTGGTCAAGCTGGCCGGGGCGGCCTACCTGGTCTGGCTGGGCGTCGACGCGGTCCGACACCGGCGGCGGCTGGGGGCGGCGCTCGGCAGCGGTCGTCGGGGCGCCACCGGCGGGTGGCCGAGCCTGCGCACCGGTGTGCTCGTCGGCGTCACCAACGCCAAGACCGTGGTGTTCCTGTCCTCGCTGCTGCCGCAGTTCGTCGACCCGTCCGGCCCGGCCGCGGCCCAGATGCTCGCGCTCGGAACGCTGTTCGCCGCGATGGCCGTGGTCGGTGACAGCGTCTGGGCCCTGGCCGCGGGCCGGGCGCGGGACTGGTTCGCCGGGCGGCCGCGACGGCTGGAGTCCGGCGGCGGCGCAGGAGGAGTGATGATGGTCGGCCTCGGCGTCACCGTCGCCCTGACCGGCCGCCCGGACTGACCGGCCGCCCGGACTCACCGGCCGCCCGGACTCACCGGCCACCTGGGCTGACCGGCCGGACGGCGGGACCGAGGTCCGGCACCGGCTGCACCCCCGGGGGCCACCATCGTGACGTCGGCACGAGGGACGGGGGCACGTCATGCAGGGACGAGCACGACGAGCGCCGTGGTGGCGGGGACGGCTCGTGCGCTGGGTGCTGCTGCCCGTCGCGGCGGCCCTCGCCTTCTTCGTCGCCGCGATGAGGAGCGGGTCCCGACCGCTGGTCGACATCGTCCGGCAGGGCAACAAGCGCGTGCTCAACCCGGTGATGCTCAGGCTGGCGGGCCGCCGGCACTGGTACGCCGCCCGGGTCGAGCACGTCGGGCGCCGGTCCGGGCGGCCCTACGCCACCCCGGTCGTCGCGGTGCCCGTCGAGGGTGGCTTCGCCATCCCCCTGCCCTACGGCGACCAGGTCGACTGGCTGCGCAACGTCCTGGCCGCGGGCGAGGCGACCGTCGTGCTCGACGGCGTCCGGCACCAGGTCACGCAGCCGGTCGTCGTGCCGTCCGAGGCCGTCCTCGCCACGGTGCCTCCGGACTGGGGCACCAGGACCCGGGTCTACCGCATCCAGCACTGGCTGCGGGTGAGCGAGGTCTCCCCCGGGTGAGCCGCCCTCAGACCCAGTGGTTGTCGTGGCGCAGGAAGAACTCGGTGCGCTCCTGGTCGGTCATCGCCTCACGCCGGGCCGCGTCGAAGAGCGTCTCGAAGTAGTCCTCCCGCGGCGCGCCGGGGGCGAACAGCAGCAGCATCGACGCGGGCTCGCCCGACTCGTTGCGGAACCCGTGGATCCCGCCGACCGGCACGTAGAGGAAGTCCCCGGCGGTGGCGTCGACCCAGTCGGTGCCGTCGAAGAGCCGCACGGTGCCGGACAGGATGAAGAACGACTCCGACAAGGTGCGGTGGAAGTGGGCGTCCGGGCCGCTCACGTGCGGGCCGAAGTCCCAGCGGTAGAGCCCGAACTCGCCGCCCGTCTGCGCCGTCGTGGCCAGGTAGTGCACCTGGTTGCCTCCCGGCTGGCCCAGCTCCGGCGCCTGCGTGGCCGGCCGCATCCACGCGCTGACCTCGCCTGCCTCCCCGTGGTAACGCTCCGGCGGGTACGACATGGGTGGCTCCCCTCTCGTGGTGTCTGCGGCAGTCTGCCGCTCATGTCCAGATGGCGCAGGGGATCTCGTCGCTGAACCGCTCCGGCGGTGCCGGAAGTGAGCGCGCCTGCCCCGCCGCCCACCGGCTCGCCGACCAGGCGGCCGCGGCCGCGTCGAGCACGTCGTCGACCGCGGCCAGCGCGCCGGCCGGGCCGAGGTCCTCCGGCACCGGTATGCCGTGCCGCGCCAGCAGCGCGCGCCGCTCCTGGGTGCCGGCCCAGGTCTTCTTGCCCGCCGCGAGCGGGCCGCCGGCCATGGCCGCGAAGCTCAGCTCGGGGTGGACCTCCACGACGACCGGGTCCGCGCTGTCGCGGACGAGCGCGTCGACCTCGAGGACCTTGGTGCGCAGGGCGAACGCCTGACGGGACAGGCCCTCGCCGGCCAGCTCGCGGTTCACTGCGACCGCCTCGGCGAAGTCGGCCGTGAGCAGGGCCGGTCGCACCGGCGTGAGGAAGAGGGACTGCCAGCGTGGGCCAAGAGCCTTGCGCGCCAACACATCGGCCTGGCGCCGGCCGGCATCTGGCAGGCCGATCGGCATGTCGACGCCGACACAGGCCAGACCTCCGTCGCGCCCCGCCGCGTCGAGCACCTCGGTGATCGTCGCGCCGTGCACCGCCGTGACGTGCCCACCGTCGAGGACGATGCCGACCCAACCGGTGCGGCACCCGTCGACGCCGAGGACCCGAACGCTCACCCGGCCTGTCTACCAGCCGCCGCCGGCCCGCGGAGGTGACGGCACGGCATACCCGGGAACCGAACGGCCCGGGCGCGCATCAAGGTGAGCACCTACCTCGCCGGCCACCGGCCGGCACCGACATCGGAGCGTTGTCCCACATGAAGATTCCTTCGATCGCGATCAAGCTCGTCGTGCTCGCCGCCGTGGTCGCGGCGGTCGTGACCGGCGGCATGGTGCTCACCTCGTTCGACCGGACGCAGGGCGGTGAGATCGCGGTCGTCCGCAACGGCGGACCCTTCGACAACAACCGGATCCGCCAGATCATCGAGCCGGCCTCGTCGCGGACCTACACCGGGCTGTTCTCGCAGTCGCACAAGTACCCGGCGCAGCAGCGCTTCTACACGATCACCTCCGACGCCAAGCGCGGCGACCGGACCGGTGTCGACGTCGAGAACGACCCGACCGCCGACGGCGTGGAGATCGGCATCGAGGGCACGATCTACTTCACCCTCAACACCGACAGCGCGGCCCTGAAGGCGTTCGACGACAAGTACGGCACCCGCAAGTACCAGGGCCTGGACGGGCAGTACCGCGCCGCCTGGGACGGTGACGAGGGCTGGAACTCCTTCCTCGACGCCATCGTGCGGCCGGTGATCAGCAACGACCTGCGCCAGCAGATCGGGGACTTCCGCTGCGCCGAGCTGCAGGCCTCCTGCGCCCTCGTGCAGAGCGGTGCCCAGCAGGCGGCGAACCCCTCGGCCGCCGCCGCGGTCTTCACCGGCGCCGCCGGCCGGCAGAACAACGTCAACATCCAGAAGATCCAGCAGGCGATCAACACCTCGCTCGAGGACGACCTGACCTCGACCCTGGGCGGGAAGTTCGTCACCAACGTGCGGTTCAACCTGGCCAAGATCACCCTGCCGGTGAAGGTGCAGAACGCCATCGACGACGCCCAGGCCGAGTTCGCCGGCGTGTCCAAGTCGCAGGCCAAGGTCGCCCAGGCCAAGGCGGAGGCCGCGGCCAACGAGCAGCGCCAGAACGGCTACCTCAAGTGCCCGGCCTGCGCGACCATCGACACCCTCAAGGCGATCCCGCCGACCGTGACGACGTTCGCCCCCGGCGCCGGCTTCGCGATCACCCCGGGCAAGTGAGCACCGCCGGTCCGGACCCGTTCCACGACGGGTCCGGACCGGCGTACTGTCGGCAGGGACGGGACCGTGCAGGTCCCACAACGGAGCCGACGATGTCCGACAAGTCCCCGCGTCACACCATGTCGAAGAAGTCCGGCAAGTCCATCAAGGAGAAGCGGGCCGAGAAGAAGGCCAAGGCCTCCACCGAGACGAGCCACGAGTTCATCGCGGGGGCCCGGAAGCGCTGAGCGCCCCCGCCACCGCGGCGATGTCGGCGGGCCCCACCCGGCAGCACCCGCCGACCGCCGACGCGCCCGCGTCCAACCAGCCGGTCACCTGCCCGACGGTGAAGGCGGAGTCGCCGGTCCACGACCGGGTCCGGGCGTCCCACCCCTCCCCGCTGTTGGGGTAGGCGAGCACCGGCTTGCCCGAGGCGGCCGCGACCGGGACCAGCTCGGCCACCTCGCCGGGCGCGGTGCAGTTGACGCCGACCGCGACGACGGCGTCGACGTCGGCGGCCATGGCGAAGGCCTCCGCCGGGTCCTCCCCGCGCCGGGTCCGCCCGCCGGCACACGTCAGGGACAGCCAGGCCGGTATGCCGTCCAGCCGGGCCAGCTCCTCCAGGAGCGCCTCCACCTCGGCCAGGCACGGCATGGTCTCGACCGCCAGGACGTCGGCGCCGGCCTCGGCGAGCACCTCCAGCCGTGGCCGGTGGAAGGCCCTCAGTCCCAGCACGTCCAGGTCGTAGGCGCCGGTGTACTCCGAGCCGTCGGCGAGGGACGCGCCATACGGGCCGACGGAGGCGGCGACGAACAGGGAGCCCGGCGCGGGCATGCCGGCACGCGCCTGGTCGGCGAGCCGGACGCTGCGGCGCATCAGCGCCGCGGCCTCCTCCCGGGACAGGCCCGCCGCGGCGAACCCCCCGAAGCTGGCCTGGTAGCTGGCCGTCGTGGCCACCCGCGCCCCGGCGGCGTAGAAGGCCCGGTGGGCCGCGACGACGGCGTGCGGGTCGTCGGCGAGCAGGCGGGCCGACCACAGCGCGTCGGACAGGTCGTGGCCCTGCGCCTCGAGCTCGGTGGCCAGGCCGCCGTCGAGGACCAGCCCGCCCTCGGCCAGGGCACCCGCGAAGTCCGCCATGGCACCATCCTCACCCCTGCCGGGACCGTTGGCCGTTGCGGCTGCGCCGGGTGCGGGCCACCCTCGGAGGCACGTGACCACGACGGAGGTGTCCTGACATGGCGGTGTGCGAGGTCTGCGGCAACGACTACTACATGTCCTTCGAGGTGCGCACGGTCAGCGGCCAGGTGCACATCTTCGACTCGCTCGAGTGCGCGGCGCACCGGCTCGCCCCCGTGTGCGAGCACTGCCGCTGCCGGATCCTCGGCCACGGTGTCGAGGTCGAGGGGCAGCTGTTCTGCTGCGCGCACTGCGCCCGGGACAGCGGGGCGCCCGAGGGCACCGCGATCCGGGACAGCGTCGGGGCGCACCCGGTCAGCTGACGGGGTGCGGCGCCTCACAGGTCGAGGGCGTAGACCTCGCCCTCGCGGCGGAACCCGATGCTCTCGAAGTACGGCTCGACCATGCCCGGCGGGGTGAGCACCCGGCGGAAGCCGTGGTCGCGGAACAGGCCGCTGCGCCGGTAGACGAACTCGCCCGGCGCGAAGTCGCGGAACCGCGGCGTGACGTAGTCGAGGTCGACCTGCGCCGTGCCGGCCCCGGCGTCGCGCACGAGCACCACGCCGACCGTCTCGTCGCCACGCAGGACGAGGAACGCCGCGCGCCCCGGAACGTCGGGGTCGTAGACCATGTCCGGGTTGAAGTGCCGGATGTCGCCCTCGTGGATGCGCAGGAAGTGGCGCAGGTACTCGTCGCGCGGGGACACCTCGAGCACGGTGTAGGTGCCCTCGTCGTGCCGCCCGGCGAGCAGGCGGCGCAGGTGCACCACGTTGATCACCGCGAGCGTGACGTTGAGCCCGACCATCGGCCAGACCCCGAGGATGCCGTTGTAGGCAATGAGGATGACGGAGCCGACGAGGTTGAGCAGCCTCAGCCGCAGGATGCGCGTCTGGAGCAACGACCAGACGAGGATCGCCGACCCGACCCAGCCCAGCACCTCCAACCACGCCATGTGCCGGAGGGTATCGCGCGCCCTCAGCCCGCGGCTCGGCCCGCCGACCGCGCACCCCCTTTGCGCAAGTTACGGCCGCTGGAGCGCCCGGAAAGCGGGTCTCCAGCGGCCGTAACTTGCGCAAAGTCAGGAGGACAGGGCCTCGGTGAGCTGGTCGAGCATCCAGTCCAGGTCGTCCTGCTCGATGACGATCGGCGGCGCCAGCCGGATGGTCGAGCCGTGGGTGTCCTTGGCCAGCACACCGCGGGCCAGCAGCCGCTCGCACAGCTCACGCCCGGTCATCAGGGCGGGGTCGACGTCCACGCCGGCCCACAGCCCGCGGGTGCGCACCGCGGTCACCCGGTCGCCGACCAGGTCCAGCAGCCGCTCGCGCATCCGGGCGCCGAGCTCGGCCGCCCGGGCCTGGTACTCCCCGGTCTGCAGCAGCCCGACCACCGCGTGCCCCACGGCGCAGGCGAGCGGGTTGCCGCCGAAGGTCGAGCCGTGGCTGCCCGGGGTGAGCACCTCGAGCACCTCCCGGCGGGCGACCACGGCCGAGACGGGCACGATGCCACCGCCGAGCGCCTTGCCCAGCACGTAGGCGTCGGGCACCACGTCCTCGAGCTCGCAGGCGAACGTCGAGCCGGTGCGCCCGAGACCGGACTGGATCTCGTCGGCGACGAGCAGCACGTTGGCCGCGGTGCACAGCTCGCGGACCTCGGCGAGGTAGCCCGGCGGCGGGACCTGCACCCCGGCCTCGCCCTGCACCGGCTCGATGAGGACGGCCACCGTGGTCTCGTCGATCGCGGCACCCAGGGCGGCGGCATCGCCATACGGGACGATCCGGAACCCCGGGGTGAACGGGCCGAAGCCGGCCCGGGCCACCGGGTCGGTGGAGAAGCTGATGATCGTCGTGGTGCGGCCGTGGAAGTTGCCCTCGGTGACGATGATCGTCGCCCGGTCGGCCGGCACCCCCTTGACGTCGTAGCCCCACTTGCGGCTGACCTTGATCGCCGTCTCGACCGCCTCGGCGCCGGTGTTCATCGGCAGGACCAGGTCCATGCCGGCCAGCTCGGCCAGGTCGCGGCAGAACGGGCCCATGCGGTCGTTGTGGAACGCCCGGCTGGTCAGGGTGATCCGCTCGAGCTGCTCCCGGGCGGCGTCGAGCAGCACCGGGTGGCCGTGCCCGAAGTTCAGCGCGGAGTAGCCGGCCAGGCAGTCGAGGTAGCGCCGGCCGTCCACGTCGGTGACCCACGCCCCGGACGCGCTGGCGATGACCACCGGCAGCGGGTGGTAGTTGTGGGCGGTCACCGCGTCGTCGAGCGCGATGTCGCGCACGGTCAGCGAGACGGGGTCAACCGTAGGTCGCGAGGTCATCTGGCCCTCCGTAGTCGCCGCCGGGCGTCACGATGGTCCCAGCATCCCCGGCGATGATCGCCTGCGCATCCTCCAGCCGTCCGATGGCGGCCATGTCCCCGGTGAGCTCGACGAACCGGCACACCGCGTCGACCTTGGGGCCCATCGAGCCCGCCGCGAACGTCTCCCGCCGCAGCGCCGACGGCGTCACCCGCAGGATCGGCGTCGCCGAGGACGTGCCGTAGCCGCGCTCGACGTGCGGGACGTCGGTGAGGATGAGCAGCACGTCGGCCTCGAGCGCCTCCGCGAGGACGGCGGCGGTGAGGTCCTTGTCGACCACCGCCTCGACGCCGGCGAGCTTGCCCTTCTCGTTGCGGATCACCGGGACGCCACCGCCGCCGGCGCAGACGACGACCGCGCCGCTGGACAGCAGCAGCCGGATCAGCCGGGTCTCGATCACCCGCTGCGGCGTGGGTGAGCCCACCACGCGCCGCCAGGAGTCCTCACCGCCGTCCTGGTGCACCGTCCACCCGCGCGCCGCGGCCAGGCGCTCGGCCTCGGCCCGGGCGTAGACCTCGCCGACGAACTTGGTCGGGTTGGCGAACGCCGGGTCGTGGGCCAGGACCAGGGTCTGGTTGATGATGCTGGCGACCTGCCGCCCGGGCAGGGCGTTCTGGAGGGCCTGCAGCAGCCAGTAGCCGATCATCCCCTGGGTCTGGGCGCCCAGGACGTCGAACGGGTACGGCGTGGTCAGGTGCGGGTCGGAGGCGCTCTGCAGGGCGAGGACCCCGACCTGGGGCCCGTTGCCGTGGGTGAGGACGAGCTCGTGGTCGTGGGCCAGCGGGGCGAGGGCGTGCACCGCGCGGTCGACGTTGGCCTCCTGGGTGGCCGCGTCCGGCTTCTCCCCGCGCCGCAGCAGCGCGTTGCCCCCGAGCGCCGCCACGATCCGCATCGCTCAGCCGCCGAGCGTCGCGACGAGCACGGCCTTGATCGTGTGCATCCGGTTCTCGGCCTGGTCGAAGACGATCGACGCGTCGGACTCGAAGACCTCGTCGGTCACCTCGAGCGCCTCCATCCCGGTCTGCTCGAAGAGCTGCTCGCCGACCGTGGTGTGCCGGTCGTGGAACGAGGGCAGGCAGTGCATGAACCGCGCCGCCGGGTTGCCCGTCGCCTTCATCAGCGCCGCGTTGACCTGGTAGGGCTTGAGCAGGTCGATCCGCTGCTGCCACAGCTCCTTCGGCTCGCCCATCGACAGCCACACGTCGGTGTAGACGAAGTCGACGCCGCGCACCCCCTCGGCCGGGTCCTCGGCGTGGGTGATCCGGGCGCCGGTGCGCTCGGCCAGGGACCGGGCGCTCGCGATGACCTCGTCGTGGTTCCACTGTGGCCGGGGAGCCACCATGCGCACGTCCATGCCCATGAGCGCCCCGGCCACGAGCAGCGAGTTGCCGACGTTGTTGCGGGCGTCACCGACGAACGCGAACGAGATCGCGCCGTCCGGCTTGGCGCAGTGCTCGCGCATCGTCAGCATGTCGCACAGCGTCTGGGTGGGGTGCCACTCGTCGGTCAGCCCGTTCCAGACCGGCACCCCGGCATACGCCGCGAGCGTCTCGACCAGCTCCTGGCGGGACCCGCGGTACTCGATCCCGTCATACATGCGGCCCAGCACCCGGGCCGTGTCCTTCATCGACTCCTTGTGCCCGATCTGGGTGCCGGTCGGCTCCAGGTAGGACACGTGCGCGCCCTGGTCGAAGGCGGCCACCTCGAACGCGCACCGGGTCCGAGTGGAGGTCTTCTCGAAGATCAGCGCCAGGTTCCTGCCGGCCAGCAGCGGCCGCTCCGTCCCGGCGTACTTCGCGGCCTTGAGGCTCGCGGCCAGGTCGAGCAGGGCCGTCCACTCCCGGGGGGTGAAGTCGAGCTCCTTGAGGAAGCTGCGCCCGTGCAGGTTCGGTGCCATCTAGATCCCGTCCCTGTCCACCGGGCAGGTCATGCACCGCGGGCCGCCGCGGCCGCGGCCGAGCTCGCTGCCCTGGATCGTCACGACCTCCAGGCCGTTGCGGCGCAGGTGCGTGTTGCTGGTGACGTTGCGTTCGTAGGCGACGACCACGCCGGGGGTCACCGTCAGCACGTTGCACCCGTCGTCCCACTGCTCGCGCTCGGCGGCGCGCACGTCCTGGGTGGGGGTGAGCACCCGGATGTCGTCCAGCCCCAACGCGTTCGCGATGGCCCGGTGCATCTCCTCGGGTGCGTGGTCGGTCACCTTGAGCTCCTTGTCGGAGTCCCCGGGCTCGATCGTGTACGACGCGAGCATGCCCAGGCCGGCGTACTTGGTGAAGGTGTGCGCGTCGACCATGGTCATCACGGTGTCGAGGTGCATGAACGCCCGGGCCTTCGGCAGCACCAGGGCCACGATCTGCCTCGCCGCGCCCGCCGCGAACAGCTCGTGGGCCAGCCGCTCGACCGCCTGCGGGGTGGTGCGCTCGCTCATCCCGATGAGCACCGCGCCGCGGCCGATGACCAGGACGTCGCCGCCCTCCATCGTGGCCGGGCCGCCCTCGGTCCCGCCGGACCAGACATGGAAGCCGGCATCGCCGAACTCGGGGTGCCAGCGGTAGATCGCCTCGTAGTGCAGCGACTCGCGCTGCCGGGCCTTCTTGCTCATCGAGTTGATCGCCACGCCGTCGTAGACCCAGCAGGAGGTGTCGCGGGTGAACAGGTGGTTGGGCAGCGGCGCGAGCAGGAAGTCGTCGAGGGCCATGGCGTGGAAGGCCACCGACTTCGGCTCGTCCATCCGCTCGAGCGCCTCGCGCTTGGTGATGCCGCCGATGAGCATCTCGGTGAGGTCGTCGGCGTCCATCGCCTCGACCATGTCGCGTACCGGCTCCAGCGCCATCGGGCCGTAGACCCGCTCGTCGAGGACGTGCCCCAGGACGTGGTCGCGCGCCTCGGGCACGGCCATCGACCCGCGCAGCAGGTGGTCGAAGTAGACGACCTCGACGTCGAGCTCGCGCAGCGCCTCGGCGAAGCCGTCGTGCTCCTGCTTGGCCCGCTTGACCCACAGCACCTCGTCGAAGAGCAGGTCGTCCTTGTTGGTCGGCGTCAGCCGCTTCAGCTCCAGGTCCGGCCGGTGCAGGATGGCCCGGCGCAGCCGACCGACCTCGGACCCGACGTAGTACCTGCTGCCCATCACTGCCTCCGTGGCTCGGTCATGTGGCCGCGCTGGGAGAGGTAGACGGGGATGCCCACCAGCCCGGCGGCGCCGGTCATCAGGAACGGTCCCCACACGACGTACCAGCTGTCACCGGTGTTGCGTGAGTAGTAGATGAAGGCTAGCGAGAAGAACAGCGCGACGACGGCCACGACGAGGTCGCGCCACAGCCGTGCGGTCTGCACCCGGTGGTCGTCGTGCCAGCGCCACTTCAGCTGCGCCAGGGCGGAGAAGGCGTAGGGCACGGCAGCCGTGATCCCGGTCATGAGGACGAGGGTGGTGAACACCGTCGAGCCGTTGGTGCCCAGGTAGCTGACCACGACCGCCGCCGATGCCAGCGCGGTCGAGGCGACGATGCCGATCGCCGGCACCCGGCGCGAGGACAGGCGCCCGAAGGCCGCAGGAAAGAGACCGTCCCGCGCGGCCGCAAGGGGCATCTCCGCGCAGATCATCGTCCAGCCGTTCAGGGCGCCGACGCCCGAGACGACGACCGCCGCCGCGACCACGTCACCGGCCCACGTGCCGCCGACGATGTGGTTGAAGGCCACCGAGTAGGACGCCCGGTTCTGCGCCTTGGCCAGGTCGGCCGCCGGGATGATCCCGAAGACGACGACCATGGACAACAGGTAGACCACCGCGCTCGCGAGCGTCCCCAGGACCGTCGAGCGCGGGATGTTGCGCTCGGGGTCGCGGACCTTGCCCGCCGCGACTGCTGCCGTCTCCACCCCGAGGTAGATGAACAGGCAGATCGCCATGGCCCCGCCGATCGCCGACAGGTTCGACTCGCCGCTGGTGTTCCACGGGGTGAAGTTCGCGGGCTTGATGAAGAACAACCCGACGGTCGAGATCAGCGCCAGCGGCACGATCTTGAGGATCGTCGTGACGACCTGGAAGGCGGCCATGTTCCGCACGCCGGTGAGGTTGACGGCGGCCGGGATCCACAGCCCCGCCAGGGCGATGACGATCGACCAGCCGGCGGAGCCGCCCTTGTTGACGAAGTGCTCGACGTAGAACACGCAGCCCACCACGATGGCGGCGTTGCCGGCCCAGGCGGTGACCCAGTAGGACCACGCGTTGGCGAAGCCGACCCCGTTGCCGAAGGCGGCGCGTGCATAGGCGTACGGACCACCGTCCGCCGGCATCCGGCGTGACATCACCGCGAACATGAAGGCCAGGGCCGCCGCTCCGACCGTCGCGAGGACCAGGGCCACCAACGAGATCGGGCCGTAGGAGGCCAGCGAGTACGGGAGGCTGAAGATGCCGACCGCGATGATGCTGCCGACGACCAGCGCCGTCGACTGGGTCAGGCCCATCGCGCGCTCGGCCGGTGCCGTGCTGGGCCGCTGACGAGGCAGGGTGTCGTGGGCCATGGTGACCTCCCGCAGGGACGACCGGCCCGCCCGACGGGCTGGTCCACCTCGATGTTCTTCCCGGCGTGGGCGCCGCCGTCATGCCGAAGGTCCTCCCGCGACGGGGGGGCCGGACGCCCGGTGTCCGCGGCGCCTCAGAGGTGCCGGCCGAGCCGGGTGCGGCGCACCAGCAGGCTGCCCACGTCGAAGCACAGGAGCACCCCGCCCAGGGCCACCACCAGCGCCTTGACCTCGGCGGCCAGGGGGACCGGCCGCAGCAGCACCGCCAGCCCGAGGAGCACCGGGGCCTGCAGCAGGTATGCCGTGTAGGCGCCGCGCCCGGCGCGGCGCCACTGCGGGCCGTCGAAGCGCAGCCGGGTCTGGGCCTTGGCCAGCAACCAGATCGGTCCGCAGACGGTGAGCGTGGCCTCCAGTGCGGCCACCCCGAGCGCCGGGAGGTTCCACCCGCCTGCGAGGTCGGTGCCGGTGATCCGGGTGGGGCCGACCGCGACGACCACCGCAATGGCGACGAGGACGCCGGCGACCACGGCCCGGCCGGTGCCGCGGCGGATCCCGGGCGGCACCGAGACCAGCCAGCCGTGACCGGAGGCCACCGTGCCCAGGGCGAACAGCCCCGCGCACTCGGGCCACTGCCACACCTGCAGCCCGGCGACCTGGTTGGTGTCCAGGCCCAGCCACAGCCGGACGACGAACGTCCCCGCCGCCACGCCGGCCACGAGCAGCGCCACCGTCCGGCCGGTGGGCGCGCCGCCGCGCCGCATCCGCGGTGACATGGCGGCTGTCCTCCACCACACGGCATACCCGGTGGAGAACAGGAGCAGGACCGGCAGGAACCACAGCGGTCCGGTGTCGAGGGTGGGCACGAGGCGGCGCAGGTCCTGCCACCAGGTCGCCCGGCTGTGCCGGATGCCGCGGTCGAGCCAGTGCACCAGCGTCGGGAAGACCAGCAGCGCGAAGACCGCCCACGGGACCCCGAGGCGCAGGACCCGGTCGCGCACGTAGGGGCCGGCGCCCTTGCGCTGCAACGACCCCGGCGTCAGCAGCCCCGAGATGAGGAACAGCAGGGCGATGAGGAAGACGGCGAACGGGCCGACCACCGCCAGCACCACCGTCTGGGTCAGCCCGGCGAGGGAGGTCTCGCGGTAGGCCTGGTAGGTCCAGCCGAACTCTCCGCTGTAGCCGAGGATCCCGTGGCCGGCGATGATCCCGGCGACCAGCAGCGTCCGGAGGTTGTCCAGACAGGGCCAGCGCGCCGGGGAGACGCTCATGGCCGTGGTGTGGTGCCGGGGGTGCCCGTCGCCGGGGCCGGGGTCGCGCCCGGCAGCGTCGGGGTGGTGGAGGAGGGGGTGGCGATGCTGCCCTCCGGCACGGCGGGCACCGTGGCCGTCTGCACGCCGTCGAGGTCGCGGCACACCCGGCCGGAGGGGCGGTCCTTCTCGATGGTGCGGCCGTTGACCACGGTCACGTCGTCGTAGGCCGGCCGGCCCTCGATGAGGTTGCGGTAGGTGTAGCGCACCAGCGAGGTCAGTCCGCAGTCCTGGCCGAAGACGGCGATGTCGAACGCGTAGGGCTGGCCGGTGAGCTCGCCGCCGGGCTCCTCGACGAGGTGGCTGACCGTGCCCCCGCCGGTGAACGTGCCCACGCCGATCCGGTTGCCCTCCAGCTCGTCGCTGTGGATGTGCCCGTTGACGAGCACGCCCGCGTGGTCCACGCCCTTGACCGCCGACGGCTCGTGCGACACGACCAGGTCGGGCACGTCCCGGCCGGCGAAGGTGCGGTTGAACGCGTCCACGGACGGCTGCTGCTTGGCCGCGTTGTCCTTGTTGTCGTCGCCGAACCAGCGCGGGTCGTTGAAGCCGGCGATGCGCACCCCGGCGATGGTCGCCTCGGTGAACGTGCTCGCGTTGGGCTGGAGCAGGATCACGTTGGGGATCCTGGCCATCCGCCGCAGGATGGCCCGGTCGGTGGGGCTGTTGGCGTCGTGGTTGCCGCGGACGAAGACGTAGGGCACGCCGAGCCGGGAGATGGACGTGAAGATGCCGGCCGCCTCGGCCTCGGCGACGCTGCCGAAGTTGGTCAGGTCACCGCTGTCGACCACGGCGGTGATCTCCTCGTCCTTGATGACGCTCTGCATCACCGGGTACTGGTTCGCCCCGTGGATGTCCGACACGAGCAGGAACCGCGCCGCCGCCGGCTGGTTGAGCTCCTGCGGGACGAACTTCTCCTGCAGCGCCTGGCTGAGGGCGAGCAGGTTCTTGATGTACGGCGTGGCCTGGTTGGCCCGGGCCTCCACGTCCCCGAGCAGGCCCGCGTTGCGCCGGAGCGTGCCGAGCAGGCCGCTGGTCTTGTAGCTGCTGAGGTTCCTCGGCTGGTAGCTGTCCCAGACGCCGAGGCCGGTGCCGCCGACGGCGAGCAGCACCGCGGTCCCGGTCGCGGTCACGTGGCGCCACGACGGGCGCCGGCGCCGCCCGAAGGTCACCAGGCCCACCGTCACCAGGCCGACGCCGACCGCTCCGGCCGCGAAGCGCAGGCCCACTCCCGAGACGGCGCTGGCCAGGGCCGCGCTGACCTCCGTGGTCGAGGGCTGCAGCGAGCTGATCGAGACGCGGCGGTCGTCGAAGACGTCGGTGATGTTCTCCTTCACCTGCACGGTCGCGTCCACGCCCGGGGCCGGCAGCAGGCTGGTGAACTCCAGGTCGATGTCGCCGAAGGACGTCGGGCTGTGCAGCGTCGAGGTCAGGGTCGGCAGGGCCGACAGGCGCACGTCGGCGCGGTAGTGCCGCGTCTCCACGGTCGTCGGGAAGAGGCTGGTGGTGGCGACCCCGCCGGCGTAGCAGGCGAGCGTCAGGCCCAGCACGGCCAGCACCTTCGGCCCCCACCGCCGGGCGCGCGGGCGCGCCCACCCGCCGGCGGCGCGCAGCCGCTGCCACGCCCCGCCGAGCCGTCCCCGTGTCGTGCGGGTGCCCGCCATGCCCCTCACTCTGCCAAACCTGGCGGGCTCGCACGGTCACGACCCGGCGTCAGTACGTGGCACCGCCGGGCAGGCCGACGGTGGTCAGGAACCACACCGCCGAGGTCAGCACCACCACGACGAGCGCGGTGAAGGTCAGCCCGCCGAGGACCGGCAGCGCCCAGCGGGGCATGTGGCTGTGCAGCGTCAGCACCTTGGCCACGAACGCGCCGTAGAAGATGCACCCGGCCAGCGAGTGCACGAGGACCCTGGGCTGGTCGTACTGGAACCCCAGGGCCCACAGGCAGTGGTAGGCCACGGGAAGGCTGACCAGCACCGCCAGCCCGCCGGACACCCGGTGGAAGGTGCCCAGCCATGACGGCGCCGGCCCGGACCCGAGGTGGCCGAACAGGCGCAGCGCGGACACCAGCTGGACCAGGGCGAGCAGCCCGGCGACCGAGCCGAGCCACACCTTCATCGAGACCAGGTCGGGGAACCCCAGGGTCGTGATGGGCCGGAACGTCGGCTGGTGCAGTCGGCCGTAGACGCCGAGCGCCACGGCGACCGCGGCGCCGATCGCCAGGGTGCCGGCGACGCGTGCCGGCCGGGTCGTGGTCGTGGCCACCGGCCCAGCGTGGCCCCGCCGCCCCACCGGCGCCACCGTCAACCGGACGACCTCCACTGCGCCGCACACCGGTATGCCGCGCCACGGGCGCCGCGGCCCGGCATACCGGTCGCGCGGGGGCTGGCAGCATGGGCACGTGCGCATGTTTGCCGCGGTGGTGCCGCCGGAGCACGCCCTGGACGACCTCGAGGAGTTCCTCGGGCCGCGGCGCGAGGCCGGGCCCGGGCTGCGCTGGACCGCGCGCGACCAGTGGCACCTGACCGTGGCTTTCATGCCGGCGGTGCCGGAGCGGGCGGTGGACGACCTGCTGGAGCGGATGGCCCGGGCTGCCGCCCGGCGCACGCCGTTCGCGGCCACGTTGACCGGGGCGGGGGCCTTCCCGGACCCGGCCCGGGCCAAGGTGCTGTGGGCCGGGGTCGGTGGCCTCGAGCCCGAGGTGGAGCTGTCCCGGCTGGCGGTGGGCGCCCGGGCGGCCGCGGCCAAGGCGGGCGCCGACGTCGAGGGCCGTCGCTTCCACCCGCACCTGACGCTGGCCCGGGTCGGCCGGCCGGCCGAGGTGACCCGGTGGCTGCGCGTGCTGGAGACCTACCGGGGCCCGGGATGGACGGCGAGCGAGCTGGTGCTCGTCGAGTCCCACCTGGGCGAGGGTCCCCAGCGGCGACCGCGCTACGAGGTGGTGGAGACCTTCGCCCTGGGCGCGCGCCGGTGACCGGCCAGCCGACGGGCCAGCCAATCGGTCAGCCCGCGCTGGCCCGCCGCCTGGGAACGGCCGACGCCGTCGTCATCGGGCTCGGGTCGATGGTGGGCGCGGGCGTGTTCGCCGCGTTCGGCCCGGCGGCCCGGGCGGCCGGGTCCGCGCTGCTGGTAGGCCTGGCGCTGGCCGCCGTGGTGGCCTGCTGCAACGCGACCGCCTCCGCCCAGCTGGCGGCGCAGTACCCCACCTCGGGCGGCACGTACGTCTACGGCCGGGAGCGGCTCGGCCCGTGGTGGGGGTTCCTGGCCGGGTGGGGGTTCGTCGTCGGCAAGACGGCCAGCTGCGCGGCGATGGCGCTGACCTTCGCCGCCTACGTCGCACCGGGGCCGTGGGAGCGCCCCGTCGGCGCCGTGGCGGTCGTGGCGCTCGCCGCGGTCAACTACCGCGGGGTGACCCGGACCGCCCGGCTCACCCGGGTCATCGTCACGGTCGTGCTCGCCGTCCTGGCTGTGGTCGTGCTGGCCTGCCTGGTCGGCGGGCAGGCCAGCGTCGCGCACCTCACGCAGCCGTATGCCGGTCCGCTGGGTGGGTGCTACGGCACCCTGCAGTCCGCCGGCCTGCTCTTCTTCGCCTTCGCGGGGTATGCCCGCATCGCCACCATGGGGGAGGAGGTGCGCGACCCGCGGCGGGTCATCCCGCGAGCCGTCATGCTCGCGCTCGGGGTCGCCGTCGCGGTCTACGCCGTCGTCGGCGTCAGCGCGCTGCTGGTGCTCGGGCCGACGCGGCTGGGTGTCGCGGCCGCCCCGCTCGCGGCCGCTGTCGGGGCCGGTGGCTGGTCCTGGGCGGTGCCGCTGGTGCGCGTCGGCGGGGCGCTCGCCTCGCTCGGGGCGCTGCTGGCGCTCATCGCCGGCCTGGGCCGAACCACCCTGGCCATGGCGCGTGAGCGCGACCTGCCCGGCTGGCTGGACGCCGTCCACCCGCGGTACCGCGTGCCGCACCGGGCCGAGGTGGCCGTGGCCGCGGTCGTCGTCGTGCTCGTCCTGGCCGTCGACCTGCGCGGGGCGATCGGCTTTTCCTCCGTCGGCGTCCTGACCTACTACCTCGTGGCCAACCTCGCCGCGCTCACCCAGACGGGGGAGTGGAGAAGGTTTCCCGGCTGGCTGCAGGTGCTGGGCGCGGCGGGCTGCGTCGTGCTGGTGGCCACGCTGCCAGTGTCGGCCGTGGTCGTGGGGGTGGGGGTGTTCGCCGCCGGCGTGCTGCTCCGGCTGGTCACGCGCCGCGTGCGCGCGAGCCGGACCACCGGCAGCTGAGCACCACCGCCAGCGGCCAGAGTGCCTGGGCCGCGGCCGCCACGCGCTCGGACAGGCCGATGGCCGGCCCACCGGAGCGCAGCTCGAGGAGCAACCACGCCACCAGCAGCGCGAGCACCACGGTGGCTGTCCCGCCGGCCCTGCGGCGCAACGCCGTCGGCGTCCCGGGACGGCTGCGTGAGGCCAGGGCGGGCCACACCGCCAGGGCGGCGAACGCGGTCGAGGCGGCCGCGGTGTGCGTCGCCGCGCTGCCCGACGGCGACGGCAGCGGCAGCAGCGCCACGAGGACCGTTGCGACACCTCCGACCGCCAGCGTCAGGCGCCCGGCCGTCGCCGCAGGGCGCAGTGCCAGCGCGGTGGTCGCGTGCGCGACGCCGAGCCCGATCAGGGCCACCGTCATCACGACCCGGTGGGGCGCGCCGGCGGCCGCGAGCGCGCTGATGGTCTGTCGCACCGGGTCGAACGGCGCGGGCTGCACGGCCTGCGCCCACGTCCAGCCCCCGACCAGCAGGACCGGGGCGGCGACCGCGGAGGTCAGGCCCCACCAGGGCACCCGGGCCGGCGGGCCGCTGCGCACTGGGTCAGCCCTCGACGGTGACCGTGGTGCCCGGCCGGGTCATGGTGCCGGCGGGGCACCACCAGGTCATCACCTCGACGGCGAGCCGCCCGGCGCGCACCGCCGGGTCGGCCTCGGCCAGCTCGCGGGCTCGATCGGTGGAGCCGGTGCAGAAGAAGGTCAGCCCGCGCAGGGACTCATCCGGCTGGTCCAGCACCGGGCCGTTGGTGACGATGTGCCCGGCCTCGCGCAGCGAGGCGAGGTAGGCCAGGTGCTCGGCCTGGATCCGCTCCAGGGTTGCCTCGTCATACGTCGTGGCGTCGGCCGGGCGCCTCAGCAAAACCAGCTCGAAGGACTCCAGGTTCACGCCCCGCACGGTAGACCCCTCGGCGACCCGCGGCGCAGCACCGGGACGGGTGTCATTCCTCAGCTCGCTGGCGCACCTTGGCCGCGGTCAGCAGGAAGGCCGCATCGGTGAGCGCCTCGACGGCGTGCGTCTCCAGTGGCAGCTCCAGCAGGTCGCCCTGCGTGGCCTCCCACGCCTGGCCCTGGGTGGCGACCCGCAACCGCCCACGCAGCACCAGCATCGTCGCCTCACCCGGGCTCTCGTGGTCGCCGAGCCGGGCCCCTTCACGCATCGCGATGACCGTCTGGGTGAGGGTCGCCGTCGGCCCGCCGTAGAGCATGCGCGCGCTGCGTCCGTTCGAGGCGGCCGCGGCCGCGTCACCCAGCGTCCGGACCTGCTGGTCGAGGTTGTCCGGCTGCATCTCGTGTCTCCCTCTCGCCTGCCCCGGTCGATCGTGGCTGGGTGCGACTCCAGCGTGCCTCACAGGCCCTGGTGTAGCCCGGTAGGTGGGTCCTGTGCGGTCGGGACAGCGAAGGGCCCCGCCGCTGCCGGCAGGGCCCTTCGGTCTCTGTCTCTCCTGTGCGCTGGTGCGCCGGGGGTGCGGTTACCAGTAGTGCTTGCGTCCGCCGACGGCGCGGCCGGTCGCGCCGAGGATCCACAGAACGGCACCGACGATGATCAGGATCGTGCCGATCGTCGTCAGCAACGGGATGCTGGCGACGATGCCGATGATCAACAGGATCAGTCCGAGAATGATCACGCTGGTCTCCTTGTGAGAGGTGGGGAGATCAGGGTGTACCCAAGTGGGGCGCTTTTCAACGGATGGGGCCCGTGAACGCTCCTGTCCGCTCCTGTCCGCTCCCGTCGTCTCCCGTGGGCTCCCGTGGGCGGAAGGTCCTGAGCGGTCGGGTTCGGCCCGCGCCACGCTGGCCATGACCTGCCGCTGCTCCTGTTGGGAGGCGCCATGAGCACCGCCGGCTACCCCGTCCGTGTCGATGCCCGGCTGGACCCCGGGCTCAGCCGCTGGCTGTGGCTGGTCAAGTGGCTGCTGGCCATCCCGCACTACGTCGTGCTGCTCGTGCTGTGGGCCGCGTTCGTGGTGCTCAGCATCGTGGCGTTCTTCGCCATCCTGTTCACCGGGCACTACCCCCGGGCGATCTTCGACTTCAACGTCGGGGTGCTGCGCTGGAGCTGGCGGGTGGGCTACTACGCGTACGGCGCACTGGGCACCGACCGCTACCCGCCGTTCACCCTCGACGAGGTGCCCGACTACCCGGCGCACCTCGAGGTGGCCTACCCCGAGAAGCTCTCCCGAGGCCTGGTGCTGGTCAAGACCTGGCTGCTGGCCCTGCCGCACTACCTCGTCGTGGCGTTCTTCGCCGGGGGCTCCCTCGCGCTGGTCTCCGGCGACAACCGGACCCGGATCTGGTCCAGCGGCCTCATCGGGCTGATGGTCCTCGTCGGCGCGGTGGTGCTGCTCGTGACCGGTCGCTACCCGCAGTCGGTCTTCGACTTCGTGCTCGGCATGAACCGCTGGGTGCTGCGCGTGGCCGCCTACGCGTCGCTGATGACCGACGAGTACCCGCCGTTCCGGTTCGACCCCGGCGGCGACGACCCCTCGGAGGCGCGCATGACCATCGGGACACCGCCCCCGCCGCAGCCCATCGAGGGGCAGCCGCCCGTGGACTCGACGGCGCAGCAGGCGGCCGCCCCGCCCGCGGGGCCCACGTCACCCCCGCCGGCCACCATGGCTCAGGCGGCACCTCCGGCGGCGGCGACCGCAGGCGCCAGGAAGTGGACCGGGGGGCGGATCGTCTCCGTGGTCGCCGGTGCCGTGCTGCTCGCGGGGTCGCTGGGGCTGCTGGCCGCCTCGGCCGGGCTCGGGGTGCTCAACCTCGCCTCCCGGGACCGCGCCGGCTTCGTCACCACCGCCTCGCGCACCTTCGCCACCTCGACCAGTACCATCGCCAGCAGCGCGGTCGAGGTCGGCGCCTCGGGGCAGGACTGGAGCGGGGCGAGGTGGGCGCTCGGCGACGCGCGGGTGCGGGCGGAGTCGCTGGACCCGCGGCCGGTGTTCATCGGCGTCGCGCGCACCGCGGACGCGGCGGCGTGGCTGGCCGGTGTGGACCACTCCACAGTGATCGGCTTCCGTGACGGTGCGCCGGTCTACCGCGACGTCACCGGCGGGACGCCCTCGGCGCCGCCGGAGCAGGCGGGGATCTGGGCCGCCAGCGTGTCCGGCACCGGCCCGCAGGAGCTGGTGTGGCCGATCGAGTCCAGCGACTGGACCGTTGTGGTGATGCACCCCGACGGCAGCCCCGGGGTCATCGTCCGCGCCGACGCCGGTGCCACGCTCCCGGTGCTGCACTGGCTGTGGCTGGCGCCGCTCGTGGTGGCGCTGGTGCTCATCGTCGCCGGTGTCCTGCTCGTGGTGCTCGCCATCCCGCGGGCGGGGCGGACATGAGGGTCCTGGTCGCCGAGGCCAGCCGGCACGGCTCGACCCTGGCCATCGCCGAGGCGCTCGCGCACACGCTGCGCGAGGAGCTGCCGGAAGCCGAGGTGGACGTGCACGAGGTCGAGGACGCCCTGGACGTGGGGCCCTACGACGCGGTGGTGCTCGGCTCCGCCGTCTACCTGGGGCGCTGGCTGGAGCCGGCCCGCCGCTTCGCGCGGCGCAACGCCGGGGAGCTGCTGCACAAGCCGGTCTGGCTCTTCTCCAGCGGTCCGCTCGGGGAGCAGCCGGTCCAGGAGTCCGAGCCCCACGACGCCACGGAGATCGCCGGCGAGCTCGACGCCCGGGGGCACGAGGTCTTCCTCGGCCGGCTCGACCGGGACGACCTCGGGCTGGCCGAGCGGGCGGTCGTGGGCGTGGTCCGTGCGCCGTACGGCGACTTCCGGGACTGGCCGGCGGTCCAGGAGTGGGGGCGGCGGATCGCCGCAGCGCTGGTCCCGCAGCAGCACGCGGGCTGACGTCCCTGCGCCCCGGTGAGGGGCACGGCATACTGCGCCCATGTCTGCCGGACGCAGTGCAGGGGACGCCGATGTCATCGTCGTGGGGGCCGGGCTGGCCGGCCTCGTGGCGACGGCCGAGCTGGTGGAGGCGGGCCGCAGGGTCCTGCTGCTCGACCAGGAGTCGGCCGAGAACCTTGGGGGACAAGCGTTCTGGTCCTTCGGCGGGATCTTCCTGGTGGACTCACCCGAGCAGCGGCGCATGGGCATCAAGGACTCCTTCGACCTGGCCTGGCAGGACTGGACCGGCACGGCCGGCTTCGACCGGGAGCGCGAGGACCGCTGGCCGCAGGAGTGGGCCCGGGCCTACGTGGAGTGGGCGGCCGGCGAGAAGCGGGCGTGGCTGCGTGAGCGCGGCGTGGGCTTCTTCCCCGTGGTCGGCTGGGCCGAGCGTGGTGACGGGACGGCCACCGGGCACGGCAACTCGGTGCCGCGCTTCCACGTCACGTGGGGGACCGGTCCCGGGGTGCTCGAGCCGTTCGTCCGACGGGTCCGCCAGGCTGTCGACGACGGCCGGGTGCGCATCGGCTTCCGGCACCGGGTCGACGCGCTCACCGTCGAGGGCGGGGTGGTGACCGGCGTCAGCGGCAGCCGGCTCGCCCTGGCGCACGAGCCCCGCGGCGCAGCCACGAGCCGTGAGGTGGTGGGCGACTTCGCGGTCCGCGCCCAGGCGGTCGTGGTGACCTCCGGCGGCATCGGCGCCAACCACGACCTGGTCCGGGCGAGCTGGCCGGCCCGGCTCGGCGAGCCGCCGCGCGAGATGGTCACCGGCGTCCCGGCCTACGTCGACGGGCGGATGGTCGGCATCAGCGAGGCCGCCGGGGCCAGCGTGGTCAACCGCGACCGGATGTGGCACTACGTCGAAGGCCTGCAGAACTGGGACCCGATCTGGCCCGGGCACGGCATCCGGATCCTGCCGGGGCCGTCCTCGCTGTGGTTCGACGCGCTGGGCCGCCGGCTGCCGCCGCCGCTGTTCCCCGGCTTCGACACCCTCGGCACGCTGGCCCACCTGCGCCAGACCGGGCACGACCACTCCTGGTTCGTGCTGACGCAGAAGATCATCGAGAAGGAGTTCGCCCTCTCCGGCTCGGAGCAGAACCCCGACCTGACCGGCCGCTCGGTGCGGCAGGTCCTCGCCCGGGCGCTGCCCGGCGCACCGGGGCCGGTGGAGGCCTTCAAGCGGCACGGCGCGGACTTCGTCGTCGCCGACACCCTGCCCGAGCTGGTCGCCGGCATGAACGCGCTCACGCCCGAGCCGCTGCTGGACCCCGCGGAGATCGAGCGCCAGGTGGTGGCCCGCGACCGCGAGATCGACAACGACTTCGGCAAGGACCTGCAGGTCACCGCGCTGCGGGGCACCCGGGCCTACCGCGGTGACCGGCTGATCCGCACGGCGACCCCACACCGCATCCTCGACCCCAAGGCGGGTCCGCTGATCGCGGTGCGGCTGCACGTCCTGACCCGCAAGACGCTCGGCGGGCTGGAGACCGACCTGTCCGCGCGGGTCCTCGGCGCCGACGGGTCGCCCGTGCCGGGGCTCTACGCCGCCGGCGAGGTCGCCGGCTTCGGCGGTGGCGGGATGCACGGCTACCGGGCGCTGGAGGGGACCTTCCTCGGCGGCTGCCTGTTCTCGGGGAGGGCAGCCGGTCGCGCTGCCGCGGAGGAGGTCGCATGAGCGTGCCCACGCGTGACCAGAGCGGGCGGGGCCTGCGGCTCATCGCCGACCTGTCGCTGCGGTTCCTGCTGATCTCGGCCGCGATCTACGTGCTGCTGCGGATCCTCAACGCCATCAGCCTGGTCACGATCACCGTGGTGGTGGCCCTGCTCGTCAGCGCGCTGCTCCAGCCGGCCGTGGCCTGGCTGGTCGGCCGCGGCGTCCCCCGGCCGGTGGCCGCGATCGGGGTGTTCGTCGTCGGTGTCGTCGCCATCGGGCTCGCCGTGTGGTTCGCCGTCTCGCAGGTGGCCAACAACGCCACGCTCATCGGCAACCAGCTCCTGAACGCCCTCACCTCGATCCAGGACTGGCTCGTGCACGGTCCCCTGCACCTGTCCGCGAAGCAGGTCGACCAGCTCGGCTCGAACCTGCAGCAGACCCTGGCGAACAACCAGGGCACCATCGTCTCCGGCGTGTTCGCGACGGCGGGCAGCGCGCTGAGCGTCATCAGCGGCGGGGTGCTCTGCCTGTTCGCGATCTGCTTCATGTTGCTCGACGACGGCCAGATCTGGCGCTGGGTGGTCAGCCTCGCCCCCGACCGGGAGGAACCGCGGGTCGCGCATGCCGGGCAGGTGGCGTGGCGCACCCTCAGCGCCTACATGCGGGGTTGCGTCATCCTGGCGTTCATCAACTCGCTGACCATGGTCATCGTCATGCTCGTCGCCGGGATGCCGCTGGTCATCCCGCTGGGTGTGCTGCTCTTCCTCGGCTCGCTCATCCCGCTGGTCGGCATGGTGGTCGCGGGCATCGTCGTGGTCCTCGTCGCGCTCGTGACCAAGAGCGTGGCCGTGGCGATCGTCATGGCGGTGGCGCTGGTGCTCACCGTCCAGCTCGAGGGCAACATGCTCAACCCGTACATCCTCGGCAAGGCGGTGAGCATCCACCCGCTGGCGATCCTGCTCGCGGTCACCGGCGGCACGATCCTCGGCGGGGTGTTCGGCGCGTTCATCGCGGTGCCGCTGGTCGCGGTGCTCAACAACGTGCGCACCACGGTCCGCCTCGACGCGGCGGCAGCCGACGGCTGACCCACGTCCTGTAGCGGTCGACAGCCCGCCCGGGGAGGAGTCGAATGGATCCCCGGCCACACCGCGCCGGGACCACCCGCCCGAGGGAGGCACCGTGTCCGGTCACGTCTACCGCGTCATCGAGGTCGTCGGGTCCTCACCCGACAGCGTCGACGCCGCCATCCGCAACGCGATCGACCGGGTCGGGCAGACCACCCGGCACCTCGACTGGTTCGAGGTCTCCGAGATCCGGGGCCAGCTCGACGACAGCGGTATCGCGCACATCCAGGTCGGCCTCAAGGTCGGCTTCCGGATCGAGCAGTCCGGGGACTGAGCCGTGGGCACCACCGCGCCGGAGCACCCCGAGGCGCCGCACGACCACGAGCTCGAGGAGCTCGAGGTCGACTCCAGCATCCCGCCGCGCCCGGAGGAGGAGGTCGCCGACGCCGACGGCGACGAGGCCGCCGACGCCGGTGGGCTCACAGGGTCCGGGTGACCTTCGACAGCCCTCGCGGCACGTCGGGGTCCTGAGCGCGGGACACCGCCAGCTCCCGCGCCAGCTGCTGCAGCGGGATGACCTGGACGATCGGCGCGACCCGCTCGACCATGCCGGCGGGCAGCGGCACGGTGGGCTCGGCGCCGACGCCGGGAGGGGCGACCACGCACAGGTCCGCGCCCCGCTCGACGAGGCGCTCGAGCACCGGCGCCAGGGCGCGCCCGCCCGCGCCCTCGGGGACGATCGCCACGACCGGGCGGTCGGCGTCGATCAGGGCCAGCGGGCCGTGCAGCAGGTCGGCTCCGGAGAACGCGTGCGCCGACAGGTAGCAGGTCTCCATCAGCTTCAGCGCCGCCTCGCGCGCGGTGGGGTAGGCGTAGCCGCGCGAGGTCGTGACCAGCTTGTCCACGAACCGGTACCGCGCCGCCACCGCCGCGACCTGCGGCAGGTCGAGCGCGGCGTGCGCGAGCGACGGCAGGCCCTGCAGGTCGAGGGTGTCGGCGTCCCGCCACGCCTCGACGAGCAGGAGCAGGGTGAGCAGGCTGGCGGTGTAGGTCTTGGTGGCGGCGACGGAGTGCTCGGGCCCGGCGAGCACGTCCAGGTTCAGCTGCGCCGCCTCGGCCAGGGGCGACCCGGCGGCGTTGGTGACGGCCAGGGTCAGCGCGCCCCCGGCACGGGCCCGGCTCGTCGACTCGACGAGGTCGGGCGAGCCGCCGGACTGGCTCACCGCCACCCAGAGCACCCCGGACAGGTCGGGCTCGGCGCCGTACGTCGTGTACGTCGAGGTGGACACCAGGCCGGCGGGCAGGCCCAGCGTGGTCTCGATGAGGTACTTGGCGTAGAGCGCGGCGTGGTCGCTGGTGCCCCGGGCGGCGAGCAGCACGAAGCGGGGCGCGAACCGGCGCACCTGCGCGGCCACCGCCTGCACCGCGGCCGGCGCCTCGCGCAGCACCCGCTCGAGCACCTCCGGCTGCGATGCGACCTCGGCGGCCATGAGCGCGCCGGGAGCCGTGGTGCCGCGTGAGCCCTGCGCGCCGCTCACGCGAAGCGCTCCCGCAGCCACCGCACCTGACGGGCGCTCTGGTGCGTCCCGCCGCCCTCGTGCTCGTTGTAGGGGAACACGTCGATCTCCTTCGGCCCGGCGTAGTGGTTGTATGCCGCGAAGACCGTCGACGGCGGGCAGATCGGGTCCATCAGGGCGACCGAGAACAGCGCGGGGACGTGCGCGTGCGCCGCGAGGGTCATCCCGTCGAAGTAGCTGATCGTGGCGAGGGCCTGGGCCACCCGGTCGCGGTGCGTGCGCACGAAACCCAGCAGCTCGGCATACGGCCGGGTGTCCGTGACTTCGATGGCCCGGGCGACGTGCGAGAGGAAGGGGACGTCGACCATCGCGGCGGCGACGCCGTCGGCCAGCGCCGCGGCGGCGAGGCTGATCGCGCCGCCCTGGCTGCTGCCGTGGACCGCGATGCGGCTGCGGTCGACCCCGTCGAGCGCGTGCGCCACCTCGACGGCGCGCACGGCATCGGTGAACACCCGGCGGTAGTAGTAGTCGTGCGGGTCCAGCACCCCGCGGGTGAGGAACCCCTCGACGTGCGGGGAGTCGCTGCCGGCCTGGTCGCCGGTGGCCCCGGCGGTGCCGCCGCGGGCGCCCTGGCCGCGGGTGTCCATGACGATGGTGGCGAACCCGGCGGCAGGCCAGGCCAGCCAGTCCAGCGGCTCGCCGCGGCCCTGCCCGTAGCCGAGGTAGTGCACGACGGCGGGCAGGTCACCCGCGAGGCCGCGGGGCCGCAGCAGCCAGCCCCGCACCCGCTGGCCGCCGAACCCGTTGAACGACAGGTCCTGCGCCTCGACCAGCGGCAGGTGCAGGTCGTGCTCGGTCAGCGTCAGGTCGAGCGGGTGGCTGCGCGCCTCGGCGAGCGTCGTGTCCCAGAAGGAGCGGAAGTCCCCCGGCTCGGCACGGTCGGGCCGGTACTCGTGCAGCTGGTCGAGGGACAGGTCGAACAGGGGCATGGCCCGACCCTATTGCGCGTTCTGGCGTATGCCCTGTTGCGTCCCGGCCGCCGATACTGGGGGCGGGGCAGGGGAGTGGATGGGGTGAGCGACATGGCCTGGCACCTGACCGGCGAGTACCTCGAGAACTGCAACTGCGACATCCTCTGCCCGTGCGTCACGTCGGCGTTCCAGGCGCCGGCCGACAACGAGCGCTGCCTCGTGCCGTTGGCCATGCGGGTCACCGACGGGGAGTCCGACGGGCTACGCCTCGACGGCCTCGGGATCATCCTCGTGGTCGACGCGCCCCAGGTGATGGGCGAGGGCGGCTGGCGGGTGGCCGTCTACATCGACGAACGTGCCGACCAGGCGCAGCGGGAGGCGCTCGGCCCGATCCTCTCGGGTGCCAGGGGTGGCATGCCGGAGTTCCTCGCCACCCTCATCGGCGAGCAGGTGGGGGTGAAGTTCGTGCCGATCACCTTCGAGTCCCACGACGACACCCGACGCGTGACCGTCCCCGGCATCATGGACTTCGAGGTCACCGGCGTCCGGGCCCCGGACAGCCCGGTCATGCGGATCGTCAACGTCTTCCACCCCATGGGCACGGACCTGCCCGTGGCGCGGAGCACGGTCGGGACCTTCAACGACCCGGACTACGGCTGGTCCTTCGACAACGCGGGCAAGAATGGCCACTACCGCGACTTCGCCTGGTCGGCGTAGCGACTCCGCCGTCCTGTGGGCGGTGCTGCTGGGGGTCGCGGCGCTGTGCTGGGCGTGGCTGCTGACCTGGTCCAGCAGCCCGTCGATGTCGATGTCCACGTCCATGTCCGCCCCGATGGGGGCCTCGGGCGCGCCGACGGCTCTGCTGGCGTTCCTGGGCCTGTGGGTCGCGATGATGGCCGCCATGATGCTGCCGTCGGTGGCGCCCGTCGCGCGGGTGTACCTGCGGGTGGTCTCGGCGCAGACCACGGGCCCGGCCCGAGCGGTCAGGGTGACGGCCCTGCTGTCCGGCTACTTCCTGGCGTGGGCGGCGTACGGGCTCGTCGCCTTCGGGCTGACCCGGTGGCTCGACACGGTGACGATGACCAGCGGTCGGGCGCGGGTCGTGGCCGCGAGTGCCGCTCTGGCGCTGGCCGGGGCCTACCAGTTCAGCCCGCTCAAGGCCCGGTGCCTGGCGCACTGCCGCTCCCCGCTGGGGGTGCTGATGCACGTCGGCAGCTTCACCGGCCGGCTGCGCGACGGGCGCGTGGGCGCCTGGCACGGGGGCTACTGCCTGGGCTGCTGCTGGAGTCTGATGCTCGTGCTCGTCGCGGTGGGCGTCATGAACATGGTGTGGATGGCCGCGCTGGCGGTCGTCATCCTGCTCGAGAAGGCGTGGCGGTATGGCCCACACCTGAGCCTGGCCGTCGGGGCACTGCTGCTGGTCCTCGCGGTGGTCGTGCCCTGGCAGCCCGCCCTCATCGGGGCCTAGGCCGGAGAGCCCGTCCGCCCTGGCGGGGCGGCGGACTCAGAGGTACTGGCCGGTGGGGCCGGTCTCGTCCCCGTGGCGCGGCATACCGGGCATCGGGTGGTGCCCGGGACCGGCCGGTCCGTGCCCCGGTGGCAGGGCCCGGCGCATCTCCTGCAGCTGGGCCTGCGCCGCCATCTGCTGGGCGAACAGCGCGGTCTGGATGCCGTGGAACAGCCCCTCCAGCCACCCCACCAGCTGGGCCTGGGCGATGCGCAGCTCGGCGTCGGAGGGCGCGGACTCGTTGAACGGCAACGTGATCCGCTCGAGCTCCTCGACCAGCTCGGGGGCGAGCCCCTGCTCGAGCTCGGACAGCGAGCGACGGTGGATCTCGGCCAGCCGCGCCCGCCCCGCCTCGTCGAGCGGCGCGTTGCGGACCTCCTCGAGCAGCTGCTTGATCATCGAGCCGATGCGCATGACCTTGGCCGGCTGCTCGACCAGGTCGGCGGGGCTGCGCTCCTCCTCCTCGGTGGTCGCGGGGTCGTGGTTGGCCACGCCCATCCCGTCCTGGGTCACCACCACGACGCGCTGGCCCTGCTCGTCGTCCCCGCGCTGCTGCTCGACGTCGCTCATGGCCCCATCCTGCCCGGTCAAACCGGTTGCCGCGTCCACACCCGCGCTGCGAGCCTGCGAGACATGTCCGCACCCACGCTTCCGCCGTCACTGGCCGACCGGCTCACCCTCGGCCCGGTGACCGGCGAGGATGCGGAGGGGGTGTTCGCGCTGGTCAGCGCGTGCGACCTGGCGGTGCTCGGGTTCGTGGACTCCACCCTGGAGGACGTGCGAGAGGACACCGGACCGACCGCGACCGGGGAGCCGCGCCGCCAGGGCCTGGCCCGGGACTCCTCAGGGCAGGTCGTGGCCTGGTGGTGGACCGGGCCGAGGCCGGACAGCGCGCACCTGCCGGTGGACCTCTACGTGCACCCCGGGCTGGACGGGCCGGACGGCGACGCGATCGCCGCCGTGGCGTGGGCGCAGGTCACCGCCTGGGGGCGGGAGCGGTATGCCGGGTGGTCCGGCGAGGTGCCCCTGCTGGACACCGGGTCGATCCAGGGCGACTCGGTCCACGAGCGTCGCCTGGCCGCGGCCGGGTTCGAGCGGGTGCGCACCTTCTGGCGGATGAGCGGGGACGTGCCGCCGGCGCCGGCGCCCGCGCCGGAGGTGCCCGGACTGGTGGTGCGGACGGCGCGCTGCGACGACGAGGCCGACACGCGGCTGGTGCACCGGCTCAAGGAGGAGAGCTTCGCCGAGCACTGGGGCAAGGAGCCGGAGGCCTACGAGGCGTTCATGAGCCGCTGGCACGGCAGCGCCGGGTTCGACCCGAGCCTGTGGTTCGTGGCCGAGCTGGACGGCGAGCCGGCGGCGGTGATGCTCGCGAGCCGGCGCATGGCCAACGAGGACGCGCTCTACATCCAGAGCCTCGGCACGCTGGCGCCCGCCCGTGGGCGGGGCGTGGCCTCGGCGCTGTTGCACCACGCCTACGAGGTGGCCCGCCGTGAGGGCTATGCCCGGGTCCGGCTCGGGGTCGACAGCGACAACCCGACCGGCGCGCCCGGGGTCTACCGCCGGGCCGGCCTGGAGACGATCTTCGCCATGAGCGCCTGGCACAAGCCCCTGACCTGACCGGTCCGGACACGCCTCAGCCCGCGTCTCGACCCGGGATCGGGCGCGAGACGCGGGCTGGGCGGTGTCCGGTCGTCAGGGGGAGGCGGGACTGGGACTCAGCGGGGCGCCATACGGGCCTTGAGCGTCTCCCGCTTGTCCTCGAATCGCAGGGCCTGCTTCTCCAGGCCCTCCATGAACTCGGCGAGCTCGGTGCGCGCCTTCTCGCCCTCGGCGGACAGGCCCTCCATCTCGAAGACCTTCCAGAAGCGCAGCACCGGCATGACCACGTCGTCGCGGTGCTGGCGCAGGTCGTAGATGCCGGCGACGGCCATCTCGACCGCCTTGCGCTGGAAGCCGGGGATCTCGGTGCCGGGCATCTGGAAGCCCTTCACGACCTCGAGGATCGCCTGCATCGTCTGGTCCGGCGCGATCTGCAGGGCCGCGTTGAGCAGATTGCGGTAGAAGATCATGTGCAGGTTCTCGTCCGCGGCGATCCGGGCGAGCAGCTGCTCGGCCATCGGGTCGTTGGTGAACTTGCCGGTGTTGCGGTGCGAGACCCGCGTGGCCAGCTCCTGGAAGGAGACGTAGGCCAGGGAGTGCAGCAGCTCCCCGGAGTGGGCCGACTCGTAGCCCTGGGACATGTGCTGCATCCGGAACCGCTCCAGCGCGACCGGGTCGACCATGCGCTTGACCAGCATGAAGTCGCGCATGGCGATGCCGTGCCGGCCCTCCTCGGCGGTCCAGCGGTGCACCCAGTCGCCCCAGGCGTCGTCGCGGCCGAAGATCAGCGCGATCTCGTGGTGGTAGCTCGGGAGGTTGTCCTCGGTGAGCAGGTTGACGATGAGCGCCGAGCGGGCGACGTCGGGGATGTCGGCGTCGGCCTCGCTCCACGGCTCACCGCCCATGAGGCCGTCGAAGCTGCGCCCCTCGCTCCAGGGCACGTAGTCGTGGGGGAACCACTCCTTGGCGACCTTGGTGTGCCGGTTGAGCTCGCCCTCGACCACCTGGTCGAGCTCGCGGAGCAGGTCGGTCTGGGACCAGACGCGGGACATGGGGGTTCCTTCCGCAGATTACTTACGCTCTCGTAGGTTACGGGAGCGTAAGTAATAGGCCAACCCCTCAGGCCACACGCCGGGCCAGGCTCAGGCGCTCGCCGCCATGACCGCTGCGGGGGCGACCATGAACGTCACGGTGCTGACCGGGGCGTAGCCCAGCGACGTGAACAGCGGCCTCCCGCCGGGCGGCGCGAGCGTGACCACCGCCGAGCTGCCCCGCCGGGCGGCGAGCTCCTCGGCCGCGTGCGCCAGCCGCCGGCCCAGGCCCCGACCGCGCCAGGCCCGTCGCACCGCGAGGAAGCCCAGCTCGCTGACGTCGTCGGCCCCGAGCACGGCCACCGCGCCGACCGGCTGGCCGCCCACGCGGGCGACCAGGGCCGGCTCGTCGGGGCGGACCGCCAGGCCGGCCAGGACCGGCTCCAGCGCCGGGTCCATGGCGAACACCTCGATGAGGGTCCGGGCCCACTCCCGTGCGGCCGTCGGCCGCCGCACCACCTCGATCCGGTATCCCGCGCCGGTCACCTTCCGGGGCACCAGGTCGCGCCACAGGGCAGTCGCCTCGCCGGCGGCGACCAGGCCCCGGTGCGCGAGCTGCTCGACCAGCACCGGCCCGCCGAGGTGGGCCCACGCGTTGAAGCTCCACGGCACGTCGTAGGTCGAGACGATCGCCAGGCAGGCGTCGAGCTGGCGCTCGTCCTGCAGGGTGTTGAACGCCCGCGCGTCGAAGGCGAACACGCCGTTCATCGAGCGCAGGGTCGTCCGGCTCCCGGTGAGCAGCGCCGGCCCGAGATGGTGCACCTCGCCGCCGGGCAGGGACGCGACCGTGCGCGCGTGAGCGTCCGCGAGGGCCCGGTCCAGCCGCGCCGTCCGGGTCCTGGGAGCGCTCTGCTCCACCGGTGGGCCGGTCATGTCCCGAGGCTAGGGACGGCCCCGCCCGCGCGGGTCCGTCACCGGGGTGAGCGGCGGACGCTGCAAACGGGCTAAGCGGCACCACCCGGCCGGGCACCACCCGGCCGGGCCCCACCCCGCGGTGGCCCCACGAGGGCGGGGCGCGGCGGTCACACGGTCAGCAGCACCTTGCCGATGTGCGTGCCGGCGTCGAGCTCGCGGTGGGCGTCCGGCGCCTGCGCCAGCGGGAAGGTGCGGTGCACGACCGGCTTGACGCGGCCGGCCTCGACGAGCGGCCACACGTGCTCGCGCACGGCGGCCACGATGGCGGCCTTCTCCTCCAGGGGCCGCGCGCGCAGGCCGGTGGAGATGACCGCGCCCCGCTTGCGCATGAGCACCGACAGGTCGAGCTCGGCCTTGACCCCGCCCTGGAAGCCGATGATGACCAGCCGGCCGTTCGTGGCCAGGGCCTGGACGTTGCGGGCGAGGTACTTCGCGCCCATGTTGTCGAGGATGACGTCGGCGCCGTGCCCGGCGGTGGCCCGGTCCAGCTCCTCGACGAAGTCCTGCTCCTTGTAGTTGACGAGGATCTCGGCGCCGAGGGCCTGGCAGGCCTCGAGCTTGCCGGCCGACCCGGCGGTCACGGCCACGTGCGCACCGACCTCGCGGGCGAGCTGGATGGCCATGGTGCCGATCCCGCTGGACCCGCCGTGGACGAGCAGTGTCTGGCCGGGCAGCAGGTTGGCGGTCATGAAGACGTTCGACCACACGGTGCACACGACCTCCGGCAGCGCCGCAGCCTCCACCAGGCTGATCCCCGACGGCACCGGCAGCAGCTGGCCGGCGGGCACCGCCACCTTCTCGGCGTAGCCGCCACCCGCGAGCAGGGCGCAGACCCGGTCGCCCACGGACCAGCCGGTGACCCCACTGCCCACCGCGGCGATGGTGCCGCTGACCTCCAGCCCGGGGTACTCCGGCGCGCCTGGCGGCGGCGGGTAGACCCCGATGCGCTGCTGCAGGTCGGCACGGTTGACGCCCGCCGCGGCCACCTCGACCAGCACCTCGCCGGGACCGGGCTCGGGGTCGGGGACGTCCGCGAGGACGAGCGCGTCGGGGTCTCCGGGCGTGGGGATCGTGATCGCCTTCATGCCCCGACGATATGACGTGCCCGGGCCAGCGCCTCGGGGGTGTCGACGTCGAGCGTGCACGGGGCCGGCAGCTCGAGCGGGGTACTGCGCAACCGCTCGAGCACGGCCATGAGCCGTGCGCCGGCCGGGTCCTCGGGCAGGGCCGCCAGCAGCGCGTCGGTCCGGTATGCCGCGAGCAGGGGTTGCGCCCGACCGGTCCCGTCGGTGCCGACCACGGCGTCGTCGTCCGGGGAGTGCTCGAGCGCGGCGGCCAGGTCCGCGGCGGCCGGCCCGGCGAACGGCATGTCACCGGCGACGACGACGCAGGTCGGGGTGGACACCTGGGGCAGGCCGGCGGCGAGGGCGGCCACCGGCCCTCCGCCGGTAGGCCGCTCGCGGGCCCACCGGACGGGTCGGCAGGTCGGACGTTCCTCGCCGACGCAGAGCACCGCCCACGCGGCGGGCAGGGCGGCGAGCAGGTGGTCCAGCACGGTGCTCGCACCCAGCGGCTCGCGGGTCTTGTCCCGTCCGCCGAGCCGGCGGGAGGTGCCACCGCAGGTGACGAGCGCGGTGGTCGCGGGTCCTGGGGTGCCGGTCATGGGTTCATCGTGCCCCGGACCGGTCGTGGGCCGCGTCAGCTGCCGCGGCGTCAGCCGGCGGCGTTGGCCTCCAGCGCCGGGCATGCCTGCCCGATCGCCGGCGCCAGCCGCTCGAAGTGCCACCACTCGTTGACGTAGCGCCGGCACAGGCCCCACTTCACGCCGTTGACCTCCAGCCACCGCGCGCCGGACCGGGGGCCGATGTCGACCGCGTCACCGGTGACGTGGTGGGACTCGGACGGCGGCAGCACCCACCGGCGAGCCGTGGCCACCGAGCCGTACTGGCGGACGGCCGCGTCGAAGAGCCGCTGCTGCTCGGCCCGGCTGCGCCGCCCGGAGGTCACCGTGAGCGTGACCCCGGCTGCCCGGGCGGCCTGCTCGGCCTTCTCCAGCGACCGGGCGAGCGGGGCGGACAGCCCGCTCGGCGACGTGGCCGCAGGCGTGGCGCCGGTGGAGGAGGCCTTGGGCAGCCTGGCCGGCTGCACCTGGGCCGCCCGTGCGGCGCCGCCGCTCAGCGGGGCCGCGTCCTGGTCGACCCGGGGCTGGGCGCTGTGTCGGGCCACCGTCGGCGCCGGCTCGTCGTCCATCAGGGAGGTCGTGGTGGCGCAGACGAGGCCGACCGCCGCCAGCACGGTCAGCGACGCCGTGGCGAGCACCCCGCGGCGCAGCCGCCATGGTGAGCCCACGAGGTAGGTGACATCTCCCTGGGGACGGGTGTCGCCATCCCGGTCCTCCCGGGGCCGGATCTCGCCGTCCCACCACAACGCATGTCCGCCATCGCGGTTCACGACCTACCCCCCCCGAAACCCCTGGCACCGCCCCCCGGCGATGTCCCCTTCCCCCGAAGGCAAACCGTAGGTCCCGGCCCGACCGGGGTCAACGAGAACGGACCGGTTGCCGCGAGAAACCGGACAGCTCAGGGCACCGTGCCCGACGCGAGGGTGCCTGCGGTGCTGCGCCCACCGATCCGGCGGGAGAGCTCGCCGGCCACGCGGGTGACCTGCCGGGCGATCGCCGCCCGCTCGTGGCCGTCCACCTCCGCGGCGGGGAAGGTCACGGCCACGCCGGCCACCGGGTGCCCGCTGTGGTCGAGGACGGCCGAGGCGACCGAGGCGAAGTCGGGGGTCACCGACCCGTCCTCGGCGGCGAACCCGGCGCGCCTGACCTCGGCCAGCTCCCGGCGCAGCGCCGGCAGCGACCCCGGGCCGACCCCGTGCCGCTGCACGAACGCGTCACGGGAGGGGAACAGGGCGCGCACCTGCGCCGGGGGCAGCGCGGCCAGCATGGCCAGCCCGCTCGCCGTGAGGGTCGCCGGCAGGCGCACCCCGACGTCGGTGACCAGCGGTGGACGGCCCGGCGCGCGCTCCTCGATGACGTAGAGCACGTCCCGCCCATGCAGCACCGCCAGGTGGGCGTTGTGGGTGGTGGCGTCGACCAGCCGGGCCAGCAGCGGCCGGGCGACCCGGGCCAGGGGCGCCTGGCGGGAGTAGGCCGAGCCGAGCTCGAACGCCGCGACGCCCAGGCCCCAGCGGCGCTCCTCGGGCAGGTGCACCACGAAGCCTTCCCGGCGCAGGACCGCCAGCAGGTGGTAGACGCTCGAGCGGGGCAGGTCCAGGTCGCGGGCGATGGCCGCGGCCGGCACGGGTGCGGTGTGCCGCGCCAGCAGCCTGAGCACCGCGAGCGCCTGCGCGGCAGCGGGAGCGTTCGGCACGGCATACAGGATCCCAGAGATGTCTCGGATCCGAGACAGAACCCGGCCCGCAGAGGATGTCGGCGCCCGGCGGCACGGGTGGAATGGGCGCATGAGCACCGAGATCGCCGCGCGACCCGCCGAGCAGGTCGCCACCGTCACCGTCGGCCTGGGGCCGGTGTCGTTCGAGGACGTCGTCGCCGTCGCGCGCCACGACGCCCGGGTCGAGCTGTCCCGCGAGTCGCTGGAGGAGGTCCGCCGCACGCGCACGGTCATCGAGGACCTCGCCGACGACGTCGAGCCGCACTACGGCGTCTCCACCGGCTTCGGGGCCCTGGCCACCCGGCACATCCCGACCGACCTGCGCGCCCAGCTCCAGCGCAGCCTGGTGCGCAGCCACGCCGCCGGCTCCGGCGCCGAGGTCGAGCGCGAGGTCGTGCGCGCGCTGATGCTGCTGCGCCTGTCCACCCTCGCCACCGGTCGCACCGGCGTGCGCGAGGAGGTGGCCACGACCTACGCCGCGCTGCTCAACGCCGGCATCACCCCCGTGGTGCACGAGTACGGCAGCCTCGGCTGCTCCGGCGACCTCGCCCCGCTGGCGCACTGCGCGCTCGCGCTCATGGGGGAGGGCACCGTCCGCGACGGCTCCGGCCACCTGCGCGACGCCGCGGACGCCCTGACGGCGGCCGGTATCGCGCCGGTCGCCCTGCGCGAGAAGGAGGGCCTGGCCCTCATCAACGGCACCGACGGCATGCTCGGCATGCTGGTGCTCGCGATCACCGACCTGCGCATGCTGCTGACCACCGCCGACATCACCGCGGCGATGAGCGTCGAGGCGCTGCTGGGCACCGACGCGGTCTTCGCCGCCGACCTGCAGGCGCTGCGCCCGCACCCGGGCCAGGCCGCCTCGGCCGCCAACCTGCGGGCCGTCCTCGAGGGCAGCCCGATCATGGAGAGCCACCGCGGCCCGGAGTGCACCCGCGTGCAGGACGCCTACTCGCTGCGCTGCGCCCCCCAGGTCGCCGGCGGGGCCCGCGACACGGTCGACCACGCCGCCGTCGTCGCCGGGCGCGAGCTCGCCGCGGCCGTGGACAACCCCGTCGTCACCCTCGACGGCCGGGTGGAGTCCAACGGCAACTTCCACGGGGCGCCGGTCGCCTACGTCCTGGACTTCCTGGCCATCGTCGCCGCCGACCTGGCCAGCATGTCCGAGCGGCGCACCGACCGGTTCCTCGACGTCTCGCGCAACCACGGCCTGCACGCGTTCCTCGCCGACGACCCCGGCGTGGACAGCGGGCACATGATCGCGCAGTACACCCAGGCCGCCATCGTCTCGGAGATGAAGCGGCTCGCCGCGCCCGCCAGCGTCGACTCGATCCCGAGCTCGGCGATGCAGGAGGACCACGTCTCGATGGGCTGGTCCGGCGCCCGCAAGCTGCGCCGCGCGGTCGACGGGCTGACCCGCGTCCTGGCGATCGAGCTGCTCACCGCCGCCCGCGGGATCGACCTGCGCGCCCCGCTGGAGCCCGCCGCGGCGACCGGCGCGGTGCTGGCCGCGCTGCGCGAGGTCGCCCCCGGCCCCGGCCGGGACCGCTTCCTCGCCCCCGAGATCGAGTCCGCCGTCGAGCTCGTCGCGACCGGCGCCGCCGTGCGCGCGGCCGAGTCCGTCACCGGCCCCCTGAACTGACCCACGCGGCATACCCGCTGCTGACCAAGGAGACTGCAATGGAAGGCGCCCGTCCCGTCCGTGCCGCGCGCGGCACCACCCTCACCGCGAAGTCGTGGCAGACCGAGGCCCCGCTGCGGATGCTCATGAACAACCTCGACCCCGAGGTGGCCGAGCGGCCGGACGACCTCGTCGTCTACGGCGGCACCGGCCGCGCCGCGCGGGACTGGCGCAGCTTCGACGCCATGGTCCGCACGCTGACCACGCTGGAGAAGGACGAGACGATGCTCGTCCAGTCCGGCCGCCCGGTCGGCGTCATGCGCACCCACGAGTGGGCGCCGCGGGTGATCCTGGCCAACTCCAACCTCGTCGGCGACTGGGCGAACTGGCCGGAGTTCCGCCGGCTGGAGCACCTCGGGCTGACGATGTACGGCCAGATGACCGCCGGGTCGTGGATCTACATCGGCACCCAGGGCATCCTCCAGGGCACCTACGAGACCTTCGCGGCCGTGGCGGCGAAGCGGTTCAACGGCACCCTCGCCGGCACGCTGACCCTGACCGGCGGCTGCGGCGGCATGGGTGGCGCCCAGCCGCTGGCGGTCACTCTCAACGGCGGTGTCTGCCTCGTCGTGGACGTCGACGAGTCACGGCTGCGCCGCCGGGTCGAGCACCGCTACCTCGACGAGGTGGCGCCCTCCCTCGACGCCGCCGTGGAGACCGCGCTGCAGGCCAAGGCCGACAAGCGGGCCCTGTCCATCGGCATCGTCGGCAACTGCGCCACCGTCTTCCCCGAGCTGCTGCGCCGCGGCGTCGACATCGACATCGTCACCGACCAGACCAGCGCGCACGACCCGCTGTCCTACCTGCCCGAGGGCATCTCGGTGGAGGACTGGCACGACTACGCCGAGGCCAAGCCCGAGGAGTTCACCGACCGGGCGCGGGCCTCGATGGCCAGGCACGTCGAGGCCATGGTCGGCTTCATGGACGCCGGCGCCGAGGTGTTCGACTACGGCAACTCGATCCGCGACGAGGCCCGGCTCGGCGGCTACGAGCGCGCGTTCGCCTTCCCCGGCTTCGTGCCGGCCTACATCCGCCCGCTGTTCTGCGAGGGCAAGGGCCCGTTCCGCTGGGCGGCCCTGTCGGGCAACCCCAAGGACATCGCGGCCACCGACAAGGCGGTGCTCGACCTCTTCCCGGACAACGACCACCTGCACCGGTGGATCAGGGCGGCCGGCGAGCGGGTGGCTTTCCAGGGCCTGCCCGCGCGGATCTGCTGGCTCGGCTACGGCGAGCGCGACCAGGCCGGCCTGCGGTTCAACGAGATGGTGGCCTCCGGTGAGCTCGAGGCGCCGATCGTCATCGGCCGCGACCACCTCGACTGCGGCTCGGTCGCCTCGCCCTACCGCGAGACCGAGTCGATGCTCGACGGCTCCGACGCCATCGCCGACTGGCCGCTGCTCAACGCGATGATCAACACCGCCTCCGGTGCCTCGTGGGTCTCCATCCACCACGGCGGCGGGGTCGGCATCGGCCGGTCCATCCACGCCGGGCAGGTCTCGCTGGCCGACGGCACCGCGCTGGCGGCCGAGAAGCTGGCCCGAGTGCTGACCAACGACCCCGGCATGGGCGTCATCCGGCACGTCGACGCCGGCTACGACCTCGCCGAGCAGGTCGCGGCCGAGCGCGGGGTCAGGGTGCCGATGCGAGAGGGTCAGTGACGTCGGCGACCTGCGCGTCCAGCGCCCGGATCACGTCGCTGCCGTCGGCGGTGAACGCCACGCCGTGGGCGCCCGCGCCGAGCGAGATGGTCCGGCCCTCGACGGTCGCGTCGGCCACCACCGGCCACGCGCGGGTCGAGCCGAACGGCGTGATGGTGCCGCGCTCGTAGCCGGTCACCTCCTTCGCCACCGCCGCGTCGGGCATCGACAGCCGGTTGACCCCGAGCAGCGCGCGCAGCTTGGGCCAGGAGATCTCACGGTCGCCGGGCACGAGGACGAACAGGTAGTCGTCCTCGGCCCGGCGGACCACGAGGGTCTTGACGATGTCGCCCGGCTGCACCCCACGGGCCGCGGCGGCCTCCGCCAGGCTGCCCACCCGGCCGTGCCGGGTGACGGTGTGCGCGATACCGGTGGCCTCGATCGCCGCCGTGGCCCGTTCCTCAGACATGACTCCCACCCTAGGTTGATGACATGACGTTCGACGGCATGTGGGCCGAGCTTCTCCCGGTCGGCCGGGACCCGCAGAGCGGTGGCTACCGCCGGTTCGCGTGGACCCGCACCGACCACGACCTGCGCGAGTGGTTCGCCGCGGAGGCCTCCTCGCGCGGGCTGGACCTGACGGTCGACCGCGCCGGCAACCAGTGGGCGTGGTGGGGAGACCCCGATCGGGACGGTCCCGGACTGGTCCTCGGGTCGCACCTGGACTCCGTCCCCGACGGCGGCGCGTATGACGGGCCGCTCGGTGTCGTGACCGCCCTCGCCACCGTGGAGGCCTTGCAGCGTCAGGGTTTCCGGCCCTCCCGGCCGATCGGCGTGGTGAACTTCGTCGACGAGGAGGGCGCGCGCTTCGGCATCGCCTGCGCCGGGTCGCGGATCATCACCGGTGTGCTGGACGCCGACCGGGCCCGCGGGCTGCGCGACGGCGACGGCCGCTCCCTGGCCGAGGCGATGACCACCGCCGGGCAGGACCCGCGCGCCCTGGGCCGCGACGAGGAGACCCTGCGCCGGGTCGGCACGTTCGTCGAGCTGCACGTCGAGCAGGGCCGGGGGCTGGCCGACCTCGACCGCGCGGTCGCGGTCGGCTCGGCGATCTGGCCGCACGGGCGCTGGCGCCTGGACCTGGCCGGTGAGGCCAACCACGCCGGCACCACCCGGCTGGAGGACCGGCACGACCCGATGCTGTCCCTGGCCGCGGCGATCACCACCGCGCGGGACGCCGCCAGCGGTCAGGGCTGCGTCGCCACGGTCGGCAAGGTGCGCGTGGAACCCAACGGCGTCAACGCGATCCCGTCCCACGTCACGGCGTGGCTGGACGCCCGCGGACCGGCCGAGCCGGGCGTGCGCGCGGTCGTCGAGGAGGTCGCCGAGCGCACCGGCGTGCGTCCGGTGGAGGAGTCCTGGACCGGGCAGACCCCCTTCGACCCGGCGCTGGCCGCCCGGCTGGCGGCCCTGCTCGGCGAGGCGCCGGTCCTGGCCACCGGGGCCGGGCACGACGCCGGGATCCTGGCCACCGCCGGGGTGCCGACCGCGATGCTTTTCGTGCGCAACCCCACCGGGGTCTCGCACTCGCCGGCCGAGCACGCCGAGCACGCCGACTGCCTCGCCGGCGTCGAGGCCCTCACCGCCGTCGCGCGCGAGCTGGCCTCATGAGCGGTGCGGGCAGCGCTCGTCGCTGGCACGCGGCATACGCGCTGCTGCCCACCGGGCTCGCCCGGGAGGTGACCTTCGAGGTCACCGACGGCCGGTTCACCTCCGTGACGCCGGACAGCCCGGCCGGGGGCGCCGCGCTGCTGCCCGGGGTGGTGCTGCCCGGGCTGGCCAACGCGCACAGCCACGCGTTCCACCGGGCGCTGCGCGGGCGCACCCACGCCGGCGGCGGCACCTTCTGGACGTGGCGCGAGGGCATGTATGCCGTGGCCGCGCAGCTGGATCCGGACGCCTACCTCGCGCTGGCGCGCGCGACGTACGCCGAGATGGCGCTGGCGGGGATCACCTGCGTCGGGGAGTTCCACTACCTGCACCACGGGCCGGGCGGCGTGCCGTACGCCGACCCGAACGCGATGGGGGAGGCGTTGCGGCCGGCCGCGGCCGAGGCCGGGATCCGGCTGACCCTGCTGGACGCCTGCTACCTCGCCGGCGGGCTGACCGCCGACGGGCACCTGCCGCTCGGGGCGGAGCAGCTGCGCTTCGGCGACGGGACGGTGGAGCGGTGGGCGGACCGGCTGTCGGCGCTGAGGCCCTCGGACGGCATGCGGCGCGGGGCCGCGATCCACTCGGTGCGAGCCGTGCCGCGCGAGGCCCTGGCCCCGGTCGCCGAGGCCGCCCGGGGGCTGGTCCCGGCCGCGGGGCCGCTGCACGTGCACCTGTCGGAGCAGCCCGCGGAGAACGAGGCGTGCCAAGGGTTCTACGGCCTCACGCCGACGGCGCTGCTGGAGGCCGAGGGGGTCCTGGGGCCGCAGACCACCGCCGTCCACGCGACGCACCTGACGCCCAGCGACATCGCCGCGCTGGGGGACTCCGGCACGACGGCGTGCTTCTGCCCGACGACCGAGCGCGACCTCGCCGACGGGATCGGCCCGGCGCGTGCGCTGCACGCCGCCGGGGCGGCGCTGTCGCTCGGCTCGGACCAGCACGCCGTGATCGACCTGCTCGAGGAGGCCCGGGCGCTGGAGATGCACGAGCGGCTGGACTCGTTGCAGCGCGGGCGGTTCCGGCCGGAGGAGCTGCTCGTCGCCGCGACCGCGCACGCCAGCCTGGGCTGGGAGGACGCCGGCCGGCTCGAGGCCGGTGCCCGCGCCGACCTCGTCGCGGTGCGCCTGGACAGCCCGCGCACCGCGGGCATCGACCCGGCGCAGGTGCTGCTGGCCGCCACCGCCGCCGACGTCGACACCGTCCTCGTCGACGGCCGGGTCGTGGTGGAGTCCGGCCTGCACCGGCTCGGGGACGTGGGAGCGTTGCTGCGCAAGGCGATCGAGCCCCTGTGGGAGGACATGTGAGCACCACGCTGGTCACCGGCATCGGCGAGCTGGCGACGGGTGACCCGGCACTCGGCGACGGCTCCGCGCTGGGACTGCTCAGCGACGCCGCCGTGGTCGTCGACGGCGACCACGTCGCCTGGGTCGGGCCGGCGCGGCTGGCCCCCGACGCCGACCACCGCCGCGACCTGGGCGGCCGGGCGGTCGTGCCCGGCTTCGTCGACTCCCACTCCCACCTGGTCTTCGCCGGGGACCGGGCCGCGGAGTTCGCCGCCCGGATGTCCGGCACGCCTTACGACGGTGGCGGCATCGCCACCTCGGTCGCCGCCACCCGGGCCGCCACCGACGAGGAGCTGCGCGGCCTGCTCGCCGCCCGGGTCGCCGAGATGCGCGCTCAGGGGACGACGACCGTGGAGGTCAAGAGCGGCTACGGCCTCACCGTCGAGGACGAGGCCCGCGCGCTGCGCCTGGCCCGCGAGGTCACCGCCGAGACCACCTTCCTCGGCGCGCACGTCGTCCCCGCGGAGTACGCCGACCGGCGTGAGGACTACGTCGCGCTGGTCACCGGCCCGATGCTCCAGGCCTGCGCGCCGCACGCCCGCTGGGTCGACGTCTTCTGCGAGCCGCACAGCGCCCACGCCTTCACCGCCGACGAGGCCCGCGAGGTGCTGCTGGCCGGGCGGGCCGCCGGCCTGGAGCTGCGCGTGCACGGCAACCAGCTCGGCCACGGGCCGGGCGTGCAGCTCGCCGTCGAGCTCGGCGCCGCCAGCGTCGACCACTGCACCTACCTGACCGACGCCGACGTCGATGCGCTGGCCGGCTCCGCCACCGTGGCCACGCTGCTGCCCGGCGTGGAGTTCTCCACCCGCTCCCCGTGGCCGGACGGGCGACGGCTGCTCGATACGGGGGTGAGCGTGGCGTTGGCGACCGACTGCAACCCCGGCACCTGTTACAGCTCCTCGGTGCCGTTCATGCTCGCACTCGCCGTGCGCGAGATGGGCCTGACACCGGCCGAGGCGCTCCACGCCGCCACCGCCGGCAGCGCCAAGGCGTTGCGGCGCAACGACATCGGGCGGGTCACCGTGGGCAGCCGGGCCGACCTCACCGTCCTGGACGCCCCGTCCTACCTGCACCTGGTCTACCGCCCGGGCGTCCCGCTCGCCCGCGCCCTCGACCTGGGCTGAGCTCAGGCCGGGACGACCCAGGCGGCGGTGTCCGGCGGCAGGGTCCCGTCACCGGGCAGGTCGTCGCTGGCCAGCAGCACCCGCGCGCCGTCGGGCAGCGGGACCGGCTCCTCCCCGGTGTTCGCCATGACCACGAGGTCGCCGTTGCCGAACGCCACCACGTCCTCGGGCGCGTCGAGCCACCTCAGGTCGCCGCGGCCGAGGTGACGTTCGCGGCGCAGCCGCAGCGCCGCGCGATACAGCTCGTAGGTCGAGCCCGGCACGCCACGCTGCGCGTCCACGGCATAGCGGGCCCACTCCCGCGGCTGCGGCAGCCAGCTGCGCCCGGAGGTGGAGAAGCCGTATGCCGGCGCGCCCGCCTCCCAGGGGATCGGCACCCGGGCGCCGTCCCGGCCCTTCTCGGCGCCGGCGGTCCGGACGAACGTCGGGTCCTGGCGGGCACCGTCGGGCAGGGTGGTGTGCTCCGGCAGGCCGAGCTCCTCGCCCTGGTAGAGGTAGGCCGCGCCCGGCAGCGCCAGCATCAGCAGCGTCGCCGCGCGGGCCCGGCGCAGCCCGAGCGGGCCGTCCGGCTGCGGGTCGTCGGCGCCGATGCCGGTCATCCGGCCGCCGCGGGCGGGGGTGCCGAGGCGACTGGCGTGCCGGACCACGTCGTGGTTGGACAGCACCCAGGTGGTGGGCGCCCCGACCGCGTCGTTGGCGCGCAGCGACGCCTCGATCGTCTGCCGCAGGTCCGCCGCCCGCCACGGCGTCAGCAGGTAGGCGAAGTTGAACGCCTGGTGCATCTCGTCGGGGCGGACGTAGCGCGCCACCCGGTCCAGGTCGGCCACCCACGCCTCGGCGACCAGCACCCGGTCGCCGCGGTGCTCCTCCAGCAGCAGGCGCCAGGCGCGGTAGATCTCGTGCACGCCCTCCTGGTCGCGGGCGGGGTGCGGCCGGCCGTCGGTGTCGACGCCCTGCACCCGCAGCGGCCCGTGCCAGTCGGGCATCGTCGGGTCCTTGACCAGCCCCGAGGCGACATCGACCCGGAAGCCGTCGACGCCGCGGTCCAGCCAGAACCGCAGCACGTCCTCGAAGTCCGCGCGCACCTCGGGGTGGTCCCAGTTGAGGTCCGGCTGCCGGCGGTCGAAGACGTGCAGGTACCACTGCCCCGGCCGGCCGTCGGCCTCGACGACCCGGGTCCAGGCCGCGCCCCCGAACGCGCTGGACCAGTTCGTCGGGGGCAGCTCCCCGCCGTGGCCGCGCCCGTCCCGGAAGACGTATCGCGCCCGCTCGGGGCTGCCGGGCCGGCTCGCCAGGGCCGCCGCGAACCAGGGGTGCTCGTCGCTGGTGTGGTTCGGGACCAGGTCGACGATGACCTTCAGGCCCAGCTCGTGCGCCCGGGCGAGCAGGGCGTCGGCGTCGGCGAGGGACCCGAAGAGCGGGTCGACGTCGCGGTGGTCGGAGATGTCGTAGCCCGCGTCGGCCTGAGGCGAGGGGTAGAACGGTGAGAGCCACACGGCATCCACGCCGAGCTCGACGAGGTGCCGGAGCCGGGCGGTGATGCCGGGCAGGTCGCCCACCCCGTCGCCGTCGGCGTCGGCCCACGAGCGGGGGTAGACCTGGTAGATCACGGCGTCCCGGTGCCACGGGCCCGGTCCGGGCTCGGCGGGGTGGACGAGGCGTGCGGCGGTCGTCTGGGGCCCGGTCACGGTCACCCAGTCTGCCGCGCCGGTCCTACGCTGGCGCGATGAGCGAGAGCAGCACCCCACCCGAGCTCGTCGAGATCGCACACGCCTGCTTCGACTTCGCGCGGGAGGGCGACGCGGCGCGGCTCGCGGCGTACGTCGACCGCGGCGTCCCCGTGGACCTGACCGACCGTCGGGGCAACACCTTGCTGATGCTCGCGGCGTACCACGGGCACGCCGACACGGTGACCGCGCTGGTCCAGCGCGGGGCCGACCCCGACCGGCTCAACGACCGGGGTCAGTCCCCCCTGGCGGGAGCCATCTTCAAGGGCGAGGACGAGGTGGTCGCTGCCCTGATGGCTGCGGGCGCGGACCCGGACGCCGGCGCCCCGACGGCCCGGGCCACAGCCCAGATGTTCGGCCGCACCGACCTGCTGCACGGATAGCGAGGCAGCCGGCCGTCGTGGCCTGACGGGGTCGGCGCCCTCGTGGGGCGCCGACCCGGGAGGTCAGCCCTTGTGGGCCGGCTCCGCCTGACGGTCCGTGGACTCGTCAGAGCTCGTGGCGTCCTGGCCCTCGGCCGGCTTGGCCTCCGCCGGCTTGCCCTGGGGCGCGCTCTGGCGCTCGATGACCTGCGTGGCGTGCGGGTCGACCTCGACCTGCGGCTCGGCCTTGGCCGGAGCCTGAGCCTGAGCCGGAGCGGGGGCCTGGGCCGGCGCGGCGGGGGCCTCGGTGGCGGTGGCCTCCTCCAGCGCGGCGGGCAGGGAGACGCCGCCGAGGGTGGCCAGCATCTGGCGCACGTTGGTCAGCTGGGCGTTGATCGAGTCGCGGCGCTGCGTGGCGGCGGCCAGCTCACGCTCGGACTCGGAGCGGATGCGCTCGGCGCGCGACTTGGCCTCGCTGACGATGAGCTCGGCCTGGGCCTGCGCCTGCTCGAGCTGGCGCGTCGCCCGGCCCGAGGCCTCCTTGGCGGCGGCGTCCGACTCGCGGCGGGTCTGCTCGATCTGCTCCTGCATGGCGGCGAGGTCGCGCTCGGCCGCGGCGGAGCGCTCCTTGAACTCCTCGGCGGCCTTCTCGCGACGCTCGGCGAGGGTGGTCTCGAAGTCGGTGGCCGCCTTGGCGGACTTGGCGCGCTGCTGCTCGTAGATCGCCTCGGCCTCCTCACGGCGGGCGGTCGCGTCGCGGTCGGCCTCGTCGAGGATGTTCTCGGCCTTGCGCTTGGCCTCGGCCACGAGCTGGGCGGCCTGGGCCTCGGCGCCGCTGCGGACCTCGGCGGCGTGGGACTCGGCGTCGGCCTTGACGCGCTTGGCCGTGGCCTCGGCGTCCTTGCGCTGGGCGGCCGCGTCGGCGGTGGCCTCCGTGCGCATCTGGACGGCCTCCTGGTTGGCCAGGGTCAGGATCTCGCCGACCCGCTCACCGAGGTCGGCGAAGGTCGGGGCCGAGGGCGCCTCCTGCTTGGCCTGGGCCCGGCCCTGCCACTTCTGGGCCTCGTCCGCGAACCGCTCGGCACGCTCGGCCTGGCGGGTCGCGTCGGCGCGGGCACTCTCGAGCGCCGCGGTCAGCGAGCGGAGGTGCTCCTCGACCTGCGAGGGCTCGTAGCCGCGGAGGACGGTGCGGAACTGCGTTGAGTCAGTCATGACCTTCTCTTTGTCATTTCTTCGGGGGAGGGGCGGGGTCAGGCGGGGTCGTCGGGGTGGGAGGCGCGGTGCCGGCGACCGGCGAGCCGCTCGGCCAGCGTCAACGGCCGCGCCGTGGGTGCGGGTGCCGGCGTGGGCGCGGGCGCCGGGGTGGCCGCCACGGGGGTGGGCTCGGGGTGCGGCTGGGGTGCACGCACCACCGGGATGAGGGTCGGGATGGTGCGGTCGGACGGCTCCGGGTCGGTCACCGGCCGGCTGGGGGAGCGGCGCACCAGGGCAGCGAGCAGCGCCGCGCCCGAGGTGTCGACGTCCTCGGCCGGGGTTTCGGCCGAGGTGTCGGCCGGGGTGTCGGCCGCCGCGGGAGCGGGGGCTGGGTGCGGCTCGCGGATGACCTGCGTGGCCTCGGGGACCGGCCGCTGCTGCGGCGCCGGCTCGTCCTGCAGCGTCGCCCCGGCCGTCATCCACGGCGAGGTCACCCGCACGGTGGGGTCGAGGCGCAGCGGTCGCGCCTGCGGCGTCTTGCCGTACGCCGCCGCCTCGCGTGGGGCCGGCTCAGCCTCGGGCGTCGCCTGTTCGAGACCGTCCGGCTCGGTGGCGACGACCGGCGCCTCCGGGGTCGCGTCGTCGGCCACGTCGCGCTGCGTCTCGTCCGCCGGGACCTCAGCGGCCTGCTGTTGCGCGTCCCCGGCCTCGTGGTGCAGGTCCTCGTCGTTCGGCACCTCGTCGGCAGCGTCCTCGCCGTCGGCGGGGGTGGGCTCCTCCGAGGGAGCCGCGTCCTCGGCCTCGGCGATGGCCTCGACCGGCTCGGCCTGGACGGGCGCGTCCTCGACCGACGAGTCCTCGGCCGGTGCCTCGGCGTCCTGCGACTCAGGCAGCGCGGAGGCGTCCTGCGACTCAGGCAGCGCGGAGGCGTCCTGCGACTCAGCTGACGCGTCGTCAGCCTGGCCCGCAGCCTCCTCGGCAGCCTCGTCGACCTGCTCGTCGGCCTGCTCATCGGCCTGCTCGGCGGCTGGCTCGTCGGCCTGCTCGGCGGCTGGCTCGGCGGCTGGCTCGACAACCGGCTCGACCGGCGCGGGGTCGCCGGTCGGGAGGGCCAGGGCCGCGAGGGTGGTCCGCTCCGGCACGGCCAGCGCCTCGATCACGCCGGACAGGCCGCCGAGCTCCTGGGCGATGGCGTCGCGGCGCACGGTCAGCTTCTCGACCTCGCTGCGAGCGTCCTCCAGCGCACGACGGGCCTGGCCGCGCAGGTCGTCGGCCTCGTCCCGTGACTCGGTGAGGATCCGGGCCGCGTCCTCCCGGGCGGCACGGCGGATCTCCCGCGCCTCGCGCTGGGCCCGGCCCACGTCCTCGGCCGCGCTCTCGCGCAGGGCGCGCGCCCCGGACTCGGCGTCGCCCAGCCGGCGGTCGGCCCGCTCGGTGCGCTGCGCGGCCAGGTCGGTGGCGTCCTTGACGATCCGGGCGGCCTGCTCCTCGGCGTCGTCGATGAGCCGGGCGGCGTCGGCCGAGGCGAGCTCGAAGGAGGCCTGGGCCTCGCCGGCGAGCTGCTCGGCCTGGCGCTCCGCCGCCGCGATGCGCCGCTCGGCGGTGTCCTGGGCCGACTTCAGCGACAGCGCGGCGCGCTCGCGGACCTCGGCGATGATCTGCTCGGCCTCGGCGTGCGCCTCGGCCTTGATCCGGCCGGCCTCGGCCTCCGCACCGGCCAGCAGGTCCTCGACGGTCTGCTTCGCCCAGGCGGTCTGCTCGGCCGCCTCGGCCATGGTCTCCTCGGCCGCGGTGTGGGTCTCCTCCAGCTGGCGCTGGCACTCCTCGCGGACCCGCTCGGCCTCGGCCTGGGCCTCGTAGCGCAGCCGGGCCGCGTCGCGCGCCGCCTCCTCACGGGTCTCGTGGGCCTGCGCCTCGGACTGCCCTCGCAGCTCGGACGCCGCGCGCTCGGCGGAGCCGCGGAGCTCGTCGGCGGCCACCTGCGCCTCGTGCAGGCGGCGCTCCTCCTCGGCGGCGAGGTCGGCCCGGGCGGCCTGCGCCGTGCGGTCGGTCTCCTCGCGGACCTGCTCTGCCTCGCGGCGGGCATCGACCACGGACCGCTCGGCGTCGTCGACGACGCGGCGGGCGTCCTCCCGCGCCTGGGAGCGCAGGGTGTCGGCCTCCTCACGGCTGTCCCGCTCGAGCTCCTCGGCCGCGCGCTGGGCCACGTCGTTGACCAGGGCGGCCTGGTCGGCGGCGTCGGCGACGATCTGCCGGGCCTCCTCGCGGGCATCGTCGAGCATGGCCTGGCGCTCGGCATTCAGCCGCTGCGCCTCCTCGCGGGCACGGGCCCCGGCGCGCTCGAGCTCGGCGACCTCCTCGCGCAGCTGGGAGGCCTCGGCCCGCAGGGACTCCGACTCCTCGTGGGCGGTGCGCCGCACCTCGTCGGCCTCGTCGCGCGCGCGTGCGCGAAGCTCCTGGGCCTCAGCCTCCACCTGCGCCATCAGCAGGTCGACGTGCTCCTGCGCACGGGAGAGCAGGTGCACCGCGGGATCGACGCCCATCTGGTCCATCAGGGTCGCTCCGCAGGGTGTGGGGTGAGGATCGCCGGGAATAGTCTCAAACCGTCGTAACCCCGACAAGGGCGGGTCTCAGAATGGAGCACACGCCTCAGCTGACCTCGTTCAGGCCCTTGGGCCGGTGTCCCGCGGACTCGGTGTAGTAGCGGGCGGCCTTGCGGGTCGCCAGCAGGCGCGCCACACCCACGACGACGCCGGACGCGACCGCCCAGCCGACCGCCTCGGGCCACGACACCTCGGGGTCCTCCGGGTTGGCCGGAGGCTCCTTGCCGGTCGCCGTCTTCCAGGCCGCCGTGACCAGCTTCTTGGCCACGATGCCGGCCCCCACGGCGGCACCGGTGCCGAGGACCTTCCATGCCACTGCGCCCACGCCGAACCTCCTTGATGGTCGGGCCTTCCAGACCTCGAGCCTGTCACGCCCACGGGTGTACCGTCATCTGCAGAACGACAGGGGAGCGCCCTGAGCGCTGAGAGTGCGGTCCGCCGCAGACCCTCGAACCTGCTCCGGTTAGCACCGGCGAAGGGAGTCGGGAAATCTCAGGTGCGTGCCCGGCATACCTGCGTGTGGCACGCCAGACGCCGGTATGACGGGTGCGCACCTCCCCGAGGTATCCACAGGACACCACGGGAGAAGGAACACCACACATGACCACGCACCAGACCCCGGTGGGCGCCGCCGCGTCCGCCCGCACCACCATCCCCGCCTCGGGCCGGCTCCTGGCCTGGCGGGGCGTCGACCTGCTCACCGCCGCGATGCTCGCGGTGGCGTTCGGCGTCGTCTTCTGGGGGTTCGACACCGTCGTCTACCCCCTCATCAGCACCGCCACGGCCGGCTTCCCGCCCGCCGGTGAGCTCTCGCTCGGCGTCTGGCTGGTCCCGGCCGTCGTCGGCGGCCTCATCGTGCGTCGCCCCGGCGCCGCGCTGTTCACCGAGCTCGTCGCGGCCAACGTCGAGCTGTTCCTCGGCAACAAGTGGGGCGTGGCCGTGCTCCTCTCCGGCCTGCTCCAGGGCCTGGGCGTCGAGCTCGTGCTCGCGGCCGTCCGCTGGCGCCGCTTCGGCCCGATCGTCGCGGCCCTGGGCGGCGCGCTCGCGGCCGTGCTGGAGATCGTGGGCTACGAGTGGTGGTCCTACGTGCCCGACTACTCGCCGGCCTGGAAGGTGCTCTACCTGCTCTTCGGGGTCGTCTCCGGCGCGCTCGTCGCCGGTCTCGGCGGCTGGGCGCTGGTCCGGGCCCTGGCCCGCTCCGGCGCGCTCAACGCGTTCCCGCCCGGTCAGGAAGTCCGTGAGCACCACCTCTCCTGACCGTCTCGGCACCCCGGTCTCCTCAGGCTCGCGGGTCGAGGTCGACCGGCTCACCTGGCGACCGTTCGGCCGGCGCGAGCCGGTGCTGGCCGACCTGTCCCTGGCCCTCGAGCCCGGTGAGCGCGTGCTGCTCGCCGGGCCGAGCGGCTCGGGCAAGTCGACGCTGCTGCGGGCCCTGGCCGGCGTGCTGACCACGACCGAGTCCGGCGACCTGACCGGCTCGGTGCTCGTTGACGGGTCCCCGCCGGCCGGTGCCGCGGTGGGCCTGCTCGTGCAGGACCCCGCGGACGCCTCGGTGGCCGGCCGGGTCGGGCGCGACGTGGCGTTCGGCCCGGAGAACCTCGGTGACCCGCGCCCCGCCATCTGGGCCCGGGTCACCGAGGCGCTGCATTCGGTGGGGTTCCCGCACGGGCTGGACCGGGCCACCAGCGCCCTCTCCGGCGGGGAGGCCCAGCGACTGGCCCTGGCCGGGGTGCTCGCCCTGCGGCCCGGCCTGGTGCTGCTGGACGAGCCGACCTCGATGCTCGACCCGGTGTCGGCCGCCGTGGTGCGCGCGGCGGTCCTGGACGCCGTGGTCGGTGCCGGCGCGACCCTGGTGCTGGTCGAGCACCAGGTCGAGCCGTGGCTGGACCTGGTCGACCGCGTCGTCGTGCTCGACGGCTCCGGCGCGGAGTGCGCCGACGGCCCGGTGCGGGCGACGCTGGCCGCCGAGACGACCTCGCTGCTCGCTCGCGGGGTCTGGGTGCCCGGGGAGGGCGCGCCCGCACCGCTGCCCGTCGACCCGGGACTGTGTGCCCCCGTCGGCGGGGCGCCGACGGTCGAGGACGCGCTGGTCGAGGCTTCGTCGGTCACCGTGACCCGGGCGCCTCGCGCGGGACTGGGTGTGCCCGAGCAACCGGCCCGGCCCGTCCTGGCGCTCGCGGAGGCCACGGCCGTCGTGCGCCCGGGTGAGGTCGTGGCCGTGACCGGGCCCAGCGGCGCGGGCAAGACCACGCTGACCGGGCTGCTCGCCGGCCTGGAGGCGCCCACGACGGGGTCGGTGGTCGCCGGCGCGCCGATGCGTGCGGCGCGGCCGGCCTCCGGGACCGAGGATGGCCCCGCCGGCGCGGCGGCCGTGGGGCCGGAGCCCGCCACCTGGGGATCGGCCGACCTCGCGGCACGGGTCGGCTGGGTGCCCCAGCAGGCCGAGCTCGCCGTCGTCGGGCGAACGGTCCGTGACGACGTGCTGGCGACCGCCCGGCGCCTGGGGCAGGACGAGACCACAGCCGCCGCCCGGGCCGACGGCCTGCTGGACACCCTCGGGCTGACCCACGTCGCGGGCGCCGACCCGCACCACCTCTCCGGCGGGGAGATGCGCCGCCTCGCCCTGGCCGGCGCCCTCGCCCACGGCCCCTCGGTCCTCGTGCTCGACGAGCCGACGGTCGGCCAGGACCGGCTCACCTGGGCCGCGGTGGCCGGCGTGGTGCTCGCCGCCCGGACGGCCGGCCTGGGCGTGGTCGTCGCCACCCACGACCCGCACCTGGTCGCGCTCGCGGACCGCGAGGTGCGGCTCACCCCGGCTGTCGCTCCGGCAACCAACCAGGCCGCCGTTCCAGCCGCTGCCGCCGTGCCACCCGGACCGGACGCGCACACCCCCGAGCGGGACGTTGCTGCCCCTTCAGCGGCCGCGAAGGGGCAGCAACGTCCAGCTCGGCGCCAACCGGGACGGGCCCGAGCTCTCCGGGAGCCCGGCCGTTGGGGCGGGCTCGCCGGGCGCTGCGGCCCGCTGTCGGCGCTGCTCGCCTCGGCCCTGCTCCTTGCCGGCGCCCCGTTCATCCGCGACCTGCGGACCGCGGTCATCGCCCTCGCCGTCGAGCTGGCCCTGGCACCGCTGGTGCTGGGCCGCACCCGTACCCCACTGCGCTCCCTGGCCCCCGGGCTGCTCGCCGTCGCCTCGGTCGGCTTCTCCAACTGGCTGCTCAGCGTCGACCACTCCTGGACCTCCGGTGCCACGGCGGGGCTTCGGGTCGCCTTCTTCGTGCTCCCCGGCGTCGCGCTCGCCGCCCGCATCGACCCCTCGGCCCTGGGCGACCACCTGGCCCAGCGCGCGCACCTGCCGCCCCGGCCGGTCATCGCCGCCGTGGCCGCCCTGCAGCGGTTCGACGCCCTCGGCAGCACGTGGGACCAGCTGGCCCGGACCCACCGGGTCCGCGGCCTGGCCCCGGGTCGTTCCCCGCTCGCCCGCGCCCGGCACGTCAGCGCGCTCACCTTCGCGCTGCTGGTGCAGACCCTGCGCCAGGCCGGGCGGATGGCCGTGGCGATGGAGGCTCGCGGCTTCTCCCGCCGTGGCGCCCGGACGTGGGCCGAGGCTGCGCCATGGACGGTGGCCGACACGGCGATGACCGCGCTGGGACTGGCCGTGGCCGGCATACCGGCGCTGCTGTCGGTGCTCGGCTGACCAGCGGTGCGGTGACCCGGCGTCCCCGGCAGCGCTGACAGCCCGCCGGCGTCTGCGGGTGCCGCATGGCACGATCCCGGCGTGCGTGCGGCGATCTTCTTCGACGGTGACCAGACGCTGTGGGACTTCCAGGGGCTGATGCGGCGGACCCTGGCCGCGACGCTGGAGGAGCTGCGCCGCCTGCGCCCCGGCGAGGTGACAGAAGCCGTCGGCGTCGAGGACCTGGTCCGCGACCGGGGCGTGGTGGCGGACCGGCTCCGGGGGACGGTCACCAACCTCGAGGCTGTGCGGCTGGAGGCGTTCCGGCACAGCCTGCGGCGTCTGGGCCTCGGCGACGACGACCTGGCCGAGCACCTGAACGCCTACTACCTCGCGCGCCGGTTCGCCGAGGTGGACCTCTACGACGACGTCGTCCCGGCGCTGACCCGGCTGGGGCGCGACCACCACGTCGGCCTGCTCTCCAACGGCAACAGCTACCCGGACCGCGTCGGCCTCGACGGGCTGTTCGCGACCGTGGTCTTCTCCCAGGACCACGGTGTCGAGAAGCCCGACCGCCGGCTCTTCGACCTCGCCGCGGCCCGGGTGCCGACCGGCGTGGAGCAGCTCGTCATGGTCGGAGACTCCCTGGTCAACGACGTCGGCGGGGCTCAGGGGGCCGGCTGGCTCGGGGTGTGGCTGAACCGGGAGGGTGACCCGCGCCCGCCGGACCACCGGCCCGACGCCGAGGTGCGGACCCTGAACGCGCTGGGCGACGTGATCGCGGCACTGGTCGGATGAGCGGGCGTGTGGGGCATCGCCCAGCGGGTCGGGGTCGCGATGCGGGATGCCGGCGCGGGAACATTGGCTCGCCGCACGAAGTTGAGCCGAGTGGACGCAAGTTTGCGGAGCGCGAGTTTGACAAGAGCGGGCGCTTCCTCGCAGATTGAGCGTCAGGCACTCAAGGCTTTGAACCATCCGTTCAGCATCAGCTCGACCCTCAGGAAGAGGAGAACCACCATGGCTCGTGCGGTCGGCATCGACCTCGGCACCACCAACTCCGCTGTCGCCGTCCTCGAGGGCGGTGAGCCCACGATCATCGCGAACGCCGAGGGTGGCCGGACCACCCCGAGCGTCGTCGCGTTCGCCAAGAACGGCGAGGTGCTCGTCGGCGAGATCGCCAAGCGCCAGGCGGTCACCAACGTCGACCGGACCATCCGCTCGGTCAAGCGCCACATCGGCACCGACTGGAAGTCCGCCGACATCGACGGCAAGCAGTACACCGCCCAGGAGATCAGCGCCCGCGTGCTGCAGAAGCTCAAGCGCGACTCCGAGGCCTACCTCGGCGAGCCCGTCACCGACGCGGTCATCACCGTCCCGGCGTACTTCGACGACGCCCAGCGCCAGGCCACCAAGGAGGCCGGCGAGATCGCGGGCCTCAACGTCCTGCGCATCATCAACGAGCCGACTGCGGCCGCCCTGGCCTACGGCCTCGACAAGGGCAAGGAGGACGAGCTCATCCTCGTCTTCGACCTCGGTGGCGGCACCTTCGACGTGTCCCTCCTGGAGGTCGGCAAGGACCCCGAGGACGGCTTCTCCACCATCCAGGTCCGCGCCACCAACGGTGACAACCACCTCGGTGGTGACGACTGGGACGAGCGCATCGTCAAGCACCTGCTGACCACGGTGAAGAACAACACCGGCGTCGACCTGGCCAACGACCGCATCGCGATGCAGCGTCTGCGTGACGCCGCCGAGCAGGCCAAGAAGGAGCTCTCCTCCTCGAGCAGCACCAACATCAGCCTGCAGTACCTCTCGATGACCGAGAACGGCCCGATCCACCTCGACGAGACGCTGACCCGCGCCCAGTTCGAGAAGCTGACCGCCGACCTGCTCGAGCGCACCAAGGCCCCGTTCCACCAGGTCATCAAGGATGCCGGCATCTCGGTCAGCCAGATCGACCACGTCGTGCTCGTCGGTGGCTCGACCCGCATGCCCGCCGTCTCCCAGGTCGTCACCGAGCTGACCGGCGGCAAGCAGCCCAACAAGGGCGTCAACCCCGACGAGGTCGTGGCCGTCGGCGCCAGCCTGCAGGCCGGTGTCCTCAAGGGTGAGCGCAAGGACGTCCTGCTCATCGACGTCACCCCGCTGTCCCTGGGCATCGAGACCAAGGGCGGCCTGATGACCAAGCTCATCGAGCGCAACACGGCCATCCCGACCAAGCGCTCCGAGGTCTTCAGCACCGCCGACGACAACCAGCCGAGCGTGCTGATCCAGGTCTTCCAGGGTGAGCGCGAGATCGCCCAGCACAACAAGCCGCTGGGCACCTTCGAGCTGACCGGCATCGCCCCCGCCCCGCGCGGCGTGCCGCAGATCGAGGTCACCTTCGACATCGACGCCAACGGCATCGTGCACGTCTCCGCCAAGGACCGCGGCACCGGCAAGGAGCAGTCGATGACGATCTCCGGCGGCAGCGCGCTGCCCAAGGAGGAGATCGAGCGCATGGTCAAGGACGCCGAGGCGCACGCCGCCGAGGACCACAAGCGGCGCGAGGAGGCCGAGGCCCGCAACACCGCGGAGCAGCTGGTCTACTCCACCGAGAAGTTCCTGGCCGACAGCGGCGACAAGATCCCGGCCGACGGCCGCGGTGACGTCGACGCCGCGCTGGCCGACCTCAAGGACGCCCTCAAGGACGGCTCCGGCGCCACGCCGGAGGACATCTCGGCCAAGACCGCGAAGCTGTCCGAGGAGTCCCAGAAGCTCGGCACCGCGATGTATGCCGCGGCGCAGGCCGAGGGCGAGGGTGCCGGTTCCGCCGGGGCCGGCGCGGGTTCCGCCGACGGCCAGCACGCGCACGCCGCCGCTGACGAGGACGTCATCGACGCCGAGGTCGTGGACGACGAGACCGAGAGCAAGAAGTGATGTCGGAGCACGACAACACCACCGCCGCGGGGCCGGAGCAGTCCGGCCCCGCGGGCGGGGGCCCCGTGGACGCCACCCCGGCCGCCGGGGCGGAGGCCGCCGAGGCCGCGACCGAGCCTGCCGGCTCGGAGGCCCCGCCGGTCGAGGAGGCGGACGTGCACCCCGACACGACCCTGGCGGCCGAGCGGCTGCTCGACCTGCAGCGCCTGCAGGCCGAGTACGTCAACTACAAGCGGCGCGTCGACCGCGACCGTGACGTGGTGCGCGAGCAGGCCGTCGCCTCGGTGATCGAGGCGCTGCTGCCGGTGCTCGACGACATCCACCTCGCCCGCCAGCACGGCGACCTCGAGAGCGGGCCGTTCGCGGCCATCGCCGACAAGCTCGAGGCCACCCTGTCCCGGTTCGGCGTGGAGCGCTTCGGCGAGCCCGGCGAGGCGTTCGACCCGAACCTGCACGAGGCCCTGATGCACACCCAGGCCGAGCTGGCGCCGGGCACCGAGGTCACCACGGTCGTCCAGGTGCTCCAGCCCGGGTACCGTTCCGGCGACCGGGTCGTGCGCGCCGCACGCGTGGCCGTCGCCGACCCGCAGTAACCGACAGACCGACGAAGGGAGGGACGCCGATGGCAAGCCAGGACTGGTTCGAGAAGGACTTCTACGCGATCCTCGGCGTCCCTGCCGACGCCGACGCGGCAGCCATCAAGAAGGCCTACCGCAAGCTCGCCCGCACCTTGCACCCCGACCAGAACCCCGGGGACGAGGCGGCCGAGAAGCGCTTCAAGGAGATCGGGGAGGCCTACGCGGTCCTCTCCGACCCCGAGGAGCGCAAGCAGTACGACGCGATCCGCTCGATGAGCCATGGCGGCCCCCGGTTCACCGCCGGCGGGCCGGGCGGGGGCGGCGCCGGGTTCGAGGACCTCTTCGGCAACCTCTTCGGCCAGGGCGGCAACGTCCGCTTCAGCACCGGCGGACGCACCCGCGGCGCTGAGCCCGACCTCGAGGACATCCTCGGCGGCATGTTCGGTGGCGGCGGCGGGGCCGGCGGCTTCCGCGGCCAGCCCGGCTTCGGCTCCCGCTTCGGGGCGCCGGCCGGCCCGCGTCCCGGCACCGACGTCACCGCCCGCACCACGCTGGGCTTCCGGCAGGCGGTCGAGGGCGACACCATCACCCTCTCGACCGGCGACGGTGGGCGCATCACCACGCGCATCCCGCCGGGTGTCAAGGACGGCCAGCAGATCCGGCTGCGCGGCAAGGGCAGTCCCGGCGACCAGGGCGCCCCGGCCGGCGACCTGCTGCTGACCGTCCACGTCCAGCCGCACCCGGTCTTCGGCCGGGACGGCGACAACCTCACCGTCGAGCTGCCGGTCACCTTCGCCGAGGCCGCCCTGGGGGCGACCGTCGCGGTCCCCACCCTGTCCGGCGAGACGGTCAAGGTCCGTATCGCGCCCGGCACCCCGAGCGGGCGCGTCCTGCGGGTCAAGGGCCGCGGGGTCAAGCGCAAGGACCACCACGGCGACCTGCTCGCGAAGGTGAGCGTCGTCGTACCCCAGAAGCTGTCCGACGAGGCGCGCCGGGCCGTGGAGGCCCTGCGCGAGGAGGATGCCGGACACGACCCGCGCGCCGAGCTGTTCGAGCGCGCGCGACGGGACTGACGTGACCGCCGGGATGGGCGGGTTCGCCCCCGACGACGAGGCACCGGTCTTCGTCATCTCCGTCGCGGCCCAGCTCGCCGGCATGCACGCGCAGACCCTGCGGCAGTACGACCGGCTCGGCATCGTCTCGCCGTCGCGCACCCGCGGCGGCGGGCGGCGCTACTCCGCCCGCGACATCGCCCTGCTGCGCGAGGTGCAGCGGCTCTCCCAGGAGGAGGGCGTCAGCCTCGCCGGCATCCAGCGCATCCTCGAGCTGGAGAACCAGGTGCGGGCCCTGCGCTCCCGGGTCGGGGAGCTGACCGAGGAGCTGCAGGCGATGCGCGACGCGGTCGGCCTCAGCGGCCGGGTGTTCGCCGTCGGCCGGGCCGGCGAGGTCGTGGCCGTGCGCCCCGGGCAGCGGCCGATGCGCAGCTCCAACGGCTCCCAGGCGCTCGTCGTGTGGCGGCCCGGCCGGTGACGGTCGACGACCGGTCGGTGACCTCAGGGTGACCGAGCACCTGCTGGTCCTGCCCGAGCGCGAGGTCGCCGAGGAGCTCGCCGACGAGCTGGCGCTGGAGGGCTTCGCCGAGGTGCGGGTCGTCCGCGAGGCGCTCGCCGGAGAGGACGACGCCGAGGACCATGACTGGGCGGTCTACGTCCGCGACGTCGACGGCGCCGACCCGGCCCGCACCAGGTCCCGGCTGCAGGCCCTGGCCGAGGTGCACGAGGGCTGGTACGACCCCGACCCGTTCGGGCGCGGCGCCTGACCCGCGCAAGACGGGTAGCGCCCGATTTGTCGGGGTCGCCTACGATCCGCGGGTGCACATCCTCGGCTACCGCGTCCCCGCCCTCCTCCCGCCGGGCATGCTGGTCGTGCTGCTCCTCGCCGGGGTCGTCTTCCTCGTCGTGCGGCATCGCGCCAGTCCCGCCCGCAGCCTGCTCTCCGCCGTCCTGACCCTGTGGACCGGCATGGTGCTCCTCGCCACCCTGGCCCCGCAGCGGCTGGGCGCGATCCAGATCGAGCGGCACGGGCAGCGCGTCTGCGCCGTCCTGCCGCACCTGAGCCCGTGGGGTGCCCTCCACGACGACCAGCGCCTGCTCAACGTGCTGCTGTTCATCCCGCTCGGCGCGCTGGTCTTCGTCTTCCACCGTCGCGCCGCTGCACGCGTTGCCGTGATGGTGGCCCTGCTGCCGATCTTCATCGAGGTGGTGCAGTACACCTTCCGCTCGTTGAACCGCGCCTGTGACGGCACCGACGTGGTGGACAACTGGATGGGCCTGGCCATCGGGCTGGTCATCGGCCTGGCGGTCGCCGTGCCGGTGTGGGCGGTCCGGAAGGTCCGCCGTCAGCTCAGGGCGCGGGTGAACGCCGCGTAGGTCCGCGCGCCGAACAGCACGAACCGCACGAGCTCCAGCCCCTCGTGGTGGGCCGCGCCGCGGACCGCCTCGACCGCGATACCGGCGACCTCGTCGGCGTCCCAGCCGTAGACGCCCGCGCTCACGGCCGGGAAGGCGACCGACGCCGCCCCGATGCGGGCGGCCTCGGCCAGCGAGGACGTGAAGCAGGCGGCCAGCAGCGCCGGGTCGGTCTGACCGGCATGACGGTTCGGCCCGACGGTGTGGATCACCCAACGGGCCGGCAGGTCCCCGGCGGCGGTCGCCACCGCGGCGCCGACCGGCAGGCCCTGCGGGTATGCCGTGCGCCGCACCTCCCGGCACTCGGCCAGGAGGGCGGGTCCGGCCGCGGCGTGGATCGCGCCGTCGACGCCCCCGCCACCGAGCAGGGAGCTGTTGGCCGCGTTGACGATCGCGTCGAGGGCCTGGGCGGTGATGTCACCCTCGACCGCCTCGATCCGCGGCGCACCTGTGCGCCGGGTCACGCCGTCCTCCGCTCGTTTCGGCGGGCGTAGTGCACGAGGGCCTCGGCGAAGTCGGCGCCCGTGAAGGCCGGCCACATCTTCGGGCTGACGTAGATCTCGGCGTGGGTGCTCTGCCAAGGGAAGAAGCCGGAGAGCCGCTGCTCGCCGCTGGTCCGGATCACGAGGTCGATGTCCTTGACGGGGCCGCCGCCCAGGTTCCGGGTGATCAGGTCGGCGTCGAAGCGGGAGGCCACCTCCTCGAGGCCCACGCCCTCAGGGCCAGCGGCCAGACACTCCAGCAGGGCAGCGCGCACGCCTGCGACGACGTCGCCCCGGCCGTCGTAGCCGATGGCCAGGGTCAGGTGGCGCGGGCGACCCTGCGTCCTCGACATCGCCTCCCGCAGTGCGGCAGCCGTGGACTCCGGCAGCAGGCGCTCGTCTCCGGCGACGTGAAGCTGCCAGGTGCCCGAGCCACCCAGCACCTTCTCGGTGATCACCGTCTCGATCAGGCCCATGAGGTAGTCAACCTGTTCGCCGGCGCGGCGCCGGATGTTGTCAGCCGACAGGACATAGATCGTCAGCTGCTCGATGCCCCACTCCTCGCACCACCGCAGCGCGTCCTCGACGCGCTCGGCGCCGACCCGGTGGCCCAGGCTGGGGTTGCTGTAGCCGGCAGCCCGCGCCCACCGCCGGTTGCCGTCCATGACCAGCCCCACGTGGGCCGGGCGAGTGGCCCCGTGGAGCTGTCGGTGCGCCCGCCGCAGCCGCGAACCGTCCCGGAGGTCTCGCATCCTCGTCACGGGAGGCACGCTACCCAGATCCCACCCCGGCGTGGGGTTCAGCAGCTACGCTCGCGCCGACTGACAGCCACCAGCCGGACGGGGGGAACCGCCCATGCAGCTGACCTTGGCGACTGTGGTGTCCGGCCTGGCCGCCCGGCGGCACGGCTCCGACCCCCACGCGGCCGGCTTGGCGTTCGTGGCCTTCGGGGCCTGCTTCGGCGGGCTCGGCCTGCTCGGGATCGGGGTCTCGCTCGCGCGCCGCCTGCGCTGGGTGCCGGCCACCGGGCGGGTCGTCGGGGTCGTGGACGGCAAGGCGGGTCCGCTGCCGCGGGTGGAGTACGTCGACCCTGAGGGGATCCATCGGCACTTCACCAGCGGCTTCTCCATCAACGACGAGGCGCTGCTGCTGGAGGGCACGACGGTCGCGGTCCTCGTGAACCCGAAGGACCCCGGCGAGGGGATGATCAACTCCGGCCGGCTGGCGGGGCTGCGCATCGGCCTGATGGTGTGTGGCGCGGTGGCCCTCGTCGGCCTGCTCCTCGCCGTCGTCGGAGCGCTCCTCCTGCGCTCGGGCGGGGGACCCGCGACCGGCTGGTGAGCCCCGGCCCGGTGGGTCTCAGGCGCGGCTGACGCCGCCGCCGAGCTGCATCACCACCACGCCGATGACGACCAGCACGATCCCGGCGACGGTCACCGGCCGGACCGGCTCGTCGAAGAGCACCACGCCGCCGACGAACGCGCCGATGGTGCCCAGGGCCGACCAGATCGCGTAGACCGGGCCGACGTTGAGGGAGGTCAGCGCCTTGGCCATGAGGCCGAAGGAGAGCAGGTAGCCCACGACGACGATGACCGAGGGCCCGACCTTGGTGAAGCCTTCCGAACCGCGTAGGGCGAGAGTGGCGCACACCTCGAAGGCGATGGCGAGGCCGAGCAGGACATAGGGCACGTCTCCGATGGTGACATGCGCCGGCGGCCCGCCGGCTCGGGCGGGTCGCGGGGCGAGGCCGCTAGGTGTGCCAGGTGACCCCGGACGCGGTGACGGTCGCGGTCAGGCCTCGCTCGTGCACCACGGTGTGGTGTCGGCCGCAGAGCAGGGCGAGGTTGGTCAGGTCGGTGGGTCCGCCGTCGCACCAGTGGATGACGTGGTGGGCCTCGCACCAGGTGGGCGGGATGGAGCAGCCGGGGTAGGTGCAGCCGCGGTCGCGCTGCCAGAGCGCCATTCGCTGGGCCGGGGTGGCCAGGCGGGTGGTGTGGCCCAGGTCGAGCGGCTCGCCGGCCGTGCCGAGGACCATGGGGAGGAGGTCGGCCTCGCAGGCGAGGCGGCGCACGCAGGCGGGGGTGAGCTGGTCGTCGGTCAGGGTCGGGGCGAGTCCGCGGACCTGGCCGAGCAGCCGGTCGAAGGGGAGGGTGACCACGACCTTGGTCTTGGCGCTCACGGGCACCCCGTCGGCGGAGGCGATGCCGCGCTGGAGCACGCTCATCAGCGCGTCGCTGCGGCGCTGGGCGGGGGAGCGGGTGTCCGGCGCGTCGCCGTCGGGGGCGGGTGCGCCCAGGGCGGAGATGGCGGCGTGGACGAAGGCGGCGCCCTCGGGGTCCAGGCGCCAGGTGAACTCGGTGACCCCGCCGGCGCCGGGTCGCTCCAGCAGGGCCCGGGACTGGCGTTGGGCGGCGGCCAGGGCCGCGGTGTCGCGGTCGGGGGCGGCGCAGGCGATGAGGTGCCGGGTGGCCAGGGTCAGCTCGCGGTCGGTGCCGGTGGCGGCCAGGGGGATGAGGATGTGCTGGTCGGCCTGGTAGTCCTCCGCGTCCACGAAGGGGCGGACCTGGGCCAGGGCCGAGAGGACCCGGGCGGCCTTGCGGGCCGGCAGCAACCCCGAGCGCACGGCCTCGGCCAGCGGCCCGTGGCACGGCTGGGCGCAGGCGGTGGCCACGGTGACCAGCTGGTGCGCGTCCCGGACGTGCAGGCTGGGGCTGTGCCCGGCCACCCAGTCGGTCAGGGACGAGGCGCCTGCGGTGGTGGCGCTGCCGCGCTGGTCGGCGTCGGCGACGACGGCCAGGGTCAGCCGTTCGATGCCCCGGCGCAGCGCGTCGAGCTGCTCCAGGGCCTGGCCGAGCCCGCGCTGCGGCACCCGCCAGGTGTCCTCGGTCACGGCCTGGTCCAGGCAGCCCAGGGCATCGGCCAGCGCACCCGTGACAGGGTCACCGGCCTGCACCGCGAGATCCCCCTGCATGGTTCGAACATACATTCGACCACCGACAGGACCTGCCGTCCCGCCGGCTCTCCGGTCGACGACCAACGACTCTGGGCGGCACGCCCCGACAGGCGGTAGAACGTAACCACCCGCGAACTGAAGTTGAGCGGAATACACTCAACTTTGCCTGCTGTTGCACAGGTGACGTCCCACACGTTCCCGAGGAGCCCGACCACCATGGACCTGCAGCTCACCATCAAGGCCCAGGAGGCCTTCTCCGCCGCGGCCCGAGACGCCGACGCGGCCGGTCACCCGCACGTGGAGCCCGCCCACCTGCTGCTGGCGCTGACCCGGCAGACCGACACCACCACCGGCCCGCTGCTCGACGCGACCGGGTCCTCCCTCCAGGCCGCCGCAGCGGCCGCCGAGCGCAACCTCAAGACCCTGCCCTCGGTGAGCGGCTCCAGCCTCAGCGCCCCGCGCCTGTCCCGCGCCAGCCTCGCCGTGCTCGAGAACGCCCGCAAGCAGACGGAGTCGATGGGCGACTCGTTCGTGTCCGCCGACCACCTGCTGCTCGCCATCGCCCAGACCGGTGAGTTCGGCCTCGACGGCGCGGCCATCGCCGCGGAGATCCCCAAGCTGCGCGGCGGCGCGCGCATCACCACGCCGGACCCCGAGGCGACGTATGACGCACTGGCCAAGTACGGCACGGACCTCACCGCGGCGGCCCGCGACGGCAAGCTCGACCCGGTGATCGGCCGCGACGCCGAGATCCGCCGCGTCGTGCAGGTGCTCTCGCGCCGCACCAAGAACAACCCCGTCCTCATCGGCGAGCCCGGCGTCGGCAAGACCGCTGTCGTCGAGGGCCTGGCCCAGCGGGTCGTCGACGGCGACGTGCCCGGGTCGCTCAAGGGCAAGCGCCTGGTCGCCCTCGACCTGGCCGCCATGGTCGCCGGCGCGAAGTACCGCGGCGAGTTCGAGGAGCGGCTCAAGGCCGTCCTGGAGGAGATCCGCTCCTCCGATGGCCAGGTCATCACGTTCATCGACGAGCTGCACACCGTCGTCGGTGCCGGCGCCACCGGCGAGGGGTCCATGGACGCCGGCAACATGCTCAAGCCGCTGCTTGCGCGCGGCGAGCTGCGCATGGTCGGCGCGACGACGCTGGACGAGTACCGCGAGCACATCGAGAAGGACCCCGCCCTTGAGCGCCGGTTCCAGCAGGTCTTCGTCGGCGAGCCCAGCGTCGAGGACACCATCGCGATCCTGCGCGGGCTCAAGGAGCGCTACGAGGCGCACCACGAGGTAACGATCGAGGACTCCGCACTCGTCGCGGCGGCCAGCCTCTCGGATCGCTACATCACCGGACGGCAGCTGCCCGACAAGGCGATCGACCTCGTCGACGAGGCTGCGGCGCGGCTCAGGATGGAACTGGACTCGAGTCCCGTGGAAGTGGACCAACTCCGACGCACAGTTAATCGACTTCGTAGCGAGGAAACCCATCTAGCGAAGGAATCTGATGCTGCTTCGCAGGCGCGGCTGGAACGCATCCGCAAAGACCTCGCCGACGGAGCCGAGCTGCTCGCAGCCCTTGAGGCCCGGTGGGCGCAAGAGAAGTCGGGCATCAACCGAGTGGGCGAGCTCAAGCGGCGCCTGGACGAGCTCAACACCCAGAAGCGGCTTGCGGAGCGCGAGGGTGACTGGGATACCTACGGTCGCTTGGAGCATGGAGAAATTCCTGCGCTCAACCGCGAGATCGCTTCCGCCGAAGAGGGAGGGAAGGGTGAGCCTGCGGAGCCGATGGTGAAGAATCGAGTTGGCGCTGATGACATCGCCGACGTCATCAGCGCCTGGACCGGCATCCCCGCCGGCCGGCTGCTCGAGGGCGAGACCGAGAAGCTGCTGCGCATGGAGGAGTTCCTCGGCCGGCGGCTGATCGGCCAGGGCACGGCCGTGCGCGCGGTCAGCGACGCGGTGCGCCGCAGCCGCGCCGGCATCTCCGACCCCGACCGGCCCACCGGCTCCTTCCTCTTCCTCGGCCCGACCGGCGTCGGCAAGACCGAGCTGGCCAAGTCCCTGGCCGACTTCCTCTTCGACGACGAGCGGGCCATGGTCCGCATCGACATGAGCGAGTACTCCGAGCGGCACTCGGTCGCCCGCCTCATCGGTGCCCCGCCCGGCTACGTCGGCTACGAGGAGGGCGGTCAGCTGACCGAGGCGGTGCGCCGCCGGCCCTACTCGGTGGTCCTGCTCGACGAGGTGGAGAAGGCCCACCCGGAGACCTTCGACATCCTGCTGCAGGTCCTCGACGACGGCCGGCTCACCGACGGCCAGGGCCGCACCGTCGACTTCCGCAACGTCATCCTGGTCATGACCTCCAACCTCGGCTCGCAGTTCCTCATCGCCCCGACGCTGCCGCAGGACGTCAAGCACGAGGCGGTGATGAGCGCGGTGCGCACGTCGTTCAAGCCGGAGTTCCTCAACCGGCTCGACGAGGTCGTCGTGTTCGACCCGCTCTCGACCGAGGAGCTGAGCCGGATCGTCGACCTGCAGGTCGCGGCCCTCGCCCGACGCCTGTCCGACCGCCGGATCGCCCTCGAGGTCACCGACGCGGCCAAGGAGTGGCTGGCCATCACCGGCTACGACCCGGCCTACGGCGCCCGCCCCCTGCGCCGGCTGGTGCAGACCCAGATCGGCGACCGCCTGGCCCGGGCGCTGCTCGCCGGCGAGGTCCGCGACGGCCAGACCGTGGTCGTCGACCGCGACGGGGAGCAGGACGGGCTCATCCTGCGCTGATCCCGCAGGGAACCAGGACGCATGCCGGGTGGCGGCGCGGGCGGCCCGCGCCGCCACCCGTGCGTCGGGACCCGGTCCCCGGTCCGTCAGGGCGGCCACAGGTAGCGTGAGCCGCATGCGACGGCACGCGCGGGCCCTGGTGGCCGCCCTCACCCTCGGCCTGGCGCTGACCGGGTGCAGCGGCGGCAGCGACACGGCCACCAAGCAGACTCCGGCCCAGCAGCTGGCCGCGGCCAAGAAGACGGTCGACGCCGCGCGCTCGCTGCACCTGGTGCTGCGCTCGTCCGGCATCCCCGGCAGCGCCGGCGGCGTGATCGGGGCCGATGGTGTCGGCACCCATGCCCCGGCGTTCAAGGGCACCCTCGACGCCCGCATCTCCGGGATCCAGGCCAAGGTCGACGTGGTCGCGACCGGGGGCCAGCTCTACCTCAAGCTGCCGTTCACCACGACGTTCGCGCCGGTGGACCCCAAGCAGTACAACGCCCCCGACCCGGCCACGCTGTTCTCCGCCGACCAGGGGCTGTCCACCCTGCTGACCGCGACGCAGAACCCCACCCTGGGCGAGAAGAAGCGCCAGGGCAGCGAGGTGCTGCAGACGGTCAAGGGCACCATCCCCGGCAAGGACGTCGTCTCCCTGCTCGGCAGCGGCGACGCGAACGGCACCTTCGACGCGACGTACGGCATCACCGACCCGGGTGGGCAGCTGCGCACGATCAGCCTCACCGGCCCGTTCTTCAGCGGTGCCCGCTCGACCTACACGCTGACCCTCGACCGCTATGGCGCGCCCGTTGAGATCTCCCGGCCCTAGGGCGCTGCTGGCGCTGGCGTCCACCGCGGTGGCGCTGGCGGCCGCCGACACCTACGTCGTCGTGGTCGCGCTGCCGGACATGATGTCCGGCGTCGGGCTGGGCGTCGACGCGCTGCAGCAGGCCACGCCCATCGTGTCCGGCTTCCTGCTCGGCTACATCGCCGTGCTGCCGCTCATCGGGCGCCTCGCCGACCTGCTCCCGCGGCAGCGCATCCTGCTCGCGTGCCTGGCCGTGTTCGTCGTCGGCTCGGTGGTCACCGCCACCGCGGTCGAGCTGCCGGTGCTGGTCGGCGGGCGCGTCCTGCAGGGCATCGGCGGCGGGGGCCTGGTGCCCGCCACGCTGGCGCTGGTCGCCGACCTGTGGCCCCCCGGCCGCCGCGGCACCCCGCTGGGGGTGGTGGGCGCGGTGCAGGAGCTCGGCAGCGTGCTCGGACCGCTGCTGGGCGCGGCCGTGCTCGCGCTCGCCGACTGGCGGGCCATCTTCTGGCTCAACGTCGTGGCCGGGCTGCTGCTGGCGGCAGGGCTGTGGCGGGCGGGGGCTCCCGGACGCCCGCGTGTGGTGCCGCTGGTCGTTGCTGTCCTCGCCACCGCGCTGGGCCTGCTCACCCTCACCGCGCCCGAGCGCCTGGTCACCGGCGTGACCACCGGTATCCCGTTCGTCCCCTTCACGGGCACCTCCCGCCTCGCGACCCCGATCGGGGTCGCGACCGGCGTGCTGCTCCTGGTCCTCGCCGCGGTGACCGTCCGGTCCTGGAGCTCGGTGCTGCGCCGGGCCGACGTGCCCGGTGCGGTGTGCCTGGCGGTCGCGCTGGGGTCGGTGGTGCTGGCCTTCGCCTCGGCCGACCCGACCCGCGAGGTCGTCGGGCCCTGGGGGCGGGTGCTCCTGCCGCTGGCCCTCGTGGCCGTCGCCGGCCACGCCTGGCGGCACCGCACCGCCGCGGTCCCGCTCATCGCCCGCGGCGTGCTCCGCGGGCGGGTGCCGGTCGCCCTGCTGGTCAGCGTCCTGGTCGGCGCCGCGCTCGTGGCCGTCGTCGTGGACGTCCCGGTGCTCGCCCGGCTCGGGGACCGGTCCCAGACCGGCGCGGCCCTGGTGCTGCTGCGGTTCCTCGTCGCCGTGCCGGTGGGCGCGCTCGTCGGGGGGCGCGCCCTGCGGCACACCGGCGGCGCCGTCGTCGCCGCCGGGGGGCTGGCCCTGGCCGCGGTCGCCCTGGTGCTCATGTCCGGCTGGGTGCCGGCGGCGCTGGACGGCATCGGCGCGACCGCGGTCCTCGTCGCGGCCGGCCTGGGCCTGGGCCTGGCCATCGCGCCGGTCAACGCCGCGGCGCTGGCTGACGCACCGGTGGGCGACGCCGGGGTCGCCAGCGCCCTCGTCGTGGTCGCCCGGATGACCGGGATGGTCGTCGGGCTGGCGGTGCTGACTGCGATCGGCCTGCACCGCTTCTCGGCCGCGGTCAGCGCCCTGCCCGACCCGACCGACACCGCGGCGCTCGCGCGGGCCGGCGTGGTCCAGGTGCAGTCCGTGCTGCTCGGCGGGGGGATCGCCGCCGGCGCGGCCGCGGTCGCGGCCCTGTGGCTCGGCATACGGCCCGAGCGGGTGCACGACACGCCCGAGCCGGCCGCCGCGGCCCGCGCGACCTCGTGAGGGTCAGGCGGCCTTGTGGTGCGCGGCCTTGTGGCGGTCGACCTTGTGGTGCTGCTCGGCCATGTGCTCGAACGTGCGCATCCGGGTGCGCTTGATCCGGGCCCGGGTGAGCAGCCACGCGATGAGCACCGCGCCGACCACCGGCACGAGCCGGTTGACGTCCACGGCCGGGCGCCACACGACGTCGTCGTCGCGGATGATGTAGGCCCCGGCCGGCCGGCCGCTCACGCCGAAACCCCCGCCCTCGCCCTCGCCACCGTTCTGGTCGTGCCCGGTGCCGCCGCCACCGCCGCCGGTGACCGTGGCCGCGGCGATGATGGTGACGCCGTTCTTCTCGTACGGTTCGGCGAAGACGCGCCGCACCGTGATCGCGTCACGCGCCGAGGTCATCAGCTCGTCCAGCTTCATGGTCCCCACCTCTCCTGGCCGGGGCCCGCTTCACCGCCGGCCCGCGGCCCGAGCCTGCCCGCGTCGGGGGCATCCGGACAGGTCCGGAGGTCCCGGGGTCCTCAGCGGTCCCAGAGCCGGTGGAAGTGGTGAACCGGCCCGTGGCCGTGCCCGACCTCGAGGGTGTCGGCGGCCGCCAGCGCCCCGGTCAGCCAGTCCTTGGCGTCCCGGGCCGTGTCCACCCAGGTCTCCCGCTGCGGTCGCAGCGCCGCCAGCGCGGAGGACAGGGAGCAGCCGGTGCCGTGCGTGTTCGTCGTGCTGACCCACGGCGCGCGCAGCCAGGTCGCTCCCTCGGGCCCGGCGAGCACGTCGGAGGCGGACCCGCTCCCGGCTCGGTGGCCGCCCTTGAGCAGGACCCGCGGCGCGCCGAGGGCCCGCAGCGCCTGCGCCTGGTCCAGCATCTCCGCCTCGTCCGCGGCCTCGGCCACCCCGAGCAGCCCGGCGGCCTCCGGCAGGTTCGGGGTCACCACGGAGGCCAGCGGAAGCAGGGCGCGCAGGGCCTCGACCGCGTCATCGGCCAGCAGCCGGTCCCCGCTGGTCGCGACCATCACCGGGTCGAGGACGACGACCGGGCAGGGGTGGGCGCGCAGGAAGTCGGCCACCGCGCCGGCCAGCTCGGCGGTCGCCAGCATCCCGATCTTGACCGCGTCGACGCGCACGTCGGCGACGAGCGTCTCCAGCTGCTCGGTGACGAACGCCGTCGGCACCACGTGCACCCCGGTCACCCCGGTCGTGCTCTGCGCGGTCAGGGCGGTCAGCACCGCGGTGCCATAGGCCCCCAGCGCCGAGAACGTCTTGAGGTCGGCCTGCACGCCCGCCCCGCCGGAGGGGTCGCTGCCGGCGATGGTCAGGGCGACCGGCGGCCGGGTCACGCCCGCGCTCCCGCGTTGTCCCACGCCGCGCGCAGGGCCCGGGTCGCCGAGGCCACGTCCTGCTGGCCGCAGATGGCGCTGACGACGGCGATGCCCGCCGCGTCGGTCGCCCGGACCTGCGCCGCCTGCTCGAGGCCGATCCCGCCGATCGCCACGCACGGCACCGGGCTGAGGGTCACGATCCGGGCGAGCCGCTCCAGCCCGCCCGGCTCGGCGCCGTCGGGCTTGGTCGTCTGGGCGAACACCGGCCCGACGCCGAGGTAGTCGACGTCCGCGCCGCGCGCGGCCTCGACGTGGTCCGTGGTCTGCACGGACAGCCCCAGGTATGCCGCGTGGCCCAGTCGCGCCCGTGCCTCACGGGGGTCCGTGTCGCCCTGCCCGACGTGGGCGCCCTGCGCCCCGATCGCCTCGACCAGGTGCACCGCGTCGTTGACGACCAGGGGCACGCCGGTGCCCGCCAGCGCCCGGGCGACGGCCCGGCCCAGGGTGACCAGCTCCGCGTCGCCGGCCGCGGGGTCGCGCAGCTGCACCACGCTCACCCCGGCCGCGACGGCGGCGGACACGGTGGCCGGCACCCCCAGGGTCCCGCACAGGCGGGTGTCGGTGACCAGGTAGAGCGACAGGTCCAGCGGCGGGCGGGTCATCGGTCAGCCCAGCCGGACCCGCTCGGTGAGCGCCTCGGGGGTCAGCGCGGCCAGCTCGTCCAGCAGCGCCACCGCGAAGGACCCCGGTCCGGCGGTGCGCGCGGCGGCCTCGTCGGCGGCGACGGTCAGCGTCGCGGTGGCCGCGGTCGCCGCGAGCAGCGGGTCCTCCACGCACCCGGCGAACGCGGCCATGAGCGCCCCGAGGGCGCAGCCGACCCCGGTGACGCGCGTCAGCCACTCGTGCCCGTTGGCGACGGTGACCAGGCGCTCACCGTCGGTGAGGTGGTCCACCGGCCCGCTGACGGCGACCACGGTGCCGTGGCTGCCGGCCAGGGCGCGGGCCGCGTCGAGCGCCGCCTCGGGGGTGTCCAGGCTGTCCACGCCCTTGCCCCCGGCGCCGCCGGCGAGGGCCATGACCTCCGAGGCGTTGCCGCGGACCACGGCCGGGGCCGCGACGGAGAGCAGGCGCAGCGCGATACCGGTGCGCCACCCCAGCAGGGGGCCCACCGCGACCGGGTCCAGCACCCACGGGGTCCCGGCGCGGCCGGCGGCGGCGACCGCCTGCTCCATCGCCGCGGCGGTCTCGCCGTAGGGCGTGCCGACGTTGACAAGCACGCCACTGGCCACCCCGGCGAAGACTCCCGACTCCTCGGGGTTGTCGACCATGGCCGGGGCGGCGCCGGTGGCCAGGAGCAGGTTGGCCGTCCACTGGGCGACGACGATGTTGGTCAGGCACTGCACCAGGGGCGAGCGCTCGCGCAGGGTGGCGAGGGCGTCGCCGACGGCGGCGGCGGTGACGGGGGAGACGGGCGTGGTCGCGACCATGACGGTGACGTCCCTTCGCTAGTGCGAGCTAGATCAGGTTCAACGGGTGTGTTCTCAGCCGGTGCGGACCGGCACCCCGCGTCGCCGGCGACTCTAGCCGAGCACCTTGGTACGCCCACCTCGCCCCTTTGCCCGATGACACCCGGCGGGGCGGGGCATAGGGCGGAAGGGCAGGGGCGAGGGCAGTCGCCCGCACCCCGTCGCGAACCCGACCCTGGAGGTCTGCCATGCACCCCGTCGACGACCGCGCCCTGACCGACCTGCGCACCAGCGTCGGGGGGACGGTGCTCCAGGAAGGGGACGAGGAGTTCGACGACGCGCTGGAGAAGGCGGTCTGGAACGGCGACGTCCACCGGCGTCCCGCGCTCGTCGTCGAGGCGATCAGCGCCCGCGACGTCGCCACGGTCATCGCCTTCGCCCGCGAGCACCGGCTCGACCTGACCGTGCGCGGGGGTGGGCACAGCTTCGCCGGGCACGCGGTCTCCGAGGGCGGGCTGATGCTCGACCTCGGCCCGCTCGACCGGGTCGACGTCGACCCGAGGGCACGTCGCGCGCGGGTCGGCGGCGGGGCACGATGGTCCGACCTCGACGCCGCGGCGGCCGCCCACGGCCTGGCGGTCACCGGTGGCTTCGTCAGCCACACCGGCGTCGGCGGCCTGACCCTCGGCGGCGGCATGGGCTGGCTGACCCGGCGGTGCGGCCTGACCTGCGACAGCCTGGTGTCCGCGCAGGTGGTCACCGCCGACGGCCGCACCGTGACCGCCTCGGCCGACTCCGAGCCGGACCTGTTCTGGGCGCTGCGCGGCGGCGGCGGCAACTTCGGGGTGGTGACCTCGTTCGAGTTCGCGCTCCACGAGGTCGACCAGCTGGCCAACGTCGGGTTGTTCTTCTGGGCGCCGCAGGACGCGCGCGAGCCGCTGCGTGCCGCGGCCCGCGTCATCCCGGCCCTGCCACGGGAGTACGGCGCGTTCATCGGCGGGCTGACCGCGCCGCCGGCGCCGTTCGTGCCGGTGGAGCGCCAGGGGACGACGGCGTTCGTCGTGGGCGTGATCGGCTGGGGTGCTCCGCACGAGCACGCCGAGGTGGTGGCGCCGATCCAGGAGCTGGCCCCGGCATTCGAGCTGGTGACCTCGATGCCGTACTCCGCGCTGCAGCAGATGTTCGACGACAGCGCGCCGTGGCGGATCAAGGGCTACGAGAAGGCGCTCTGGCTGGAGGAGCTGTCCGACCCGGTCATCGACGTGGTGCTGGACTTCCTGCCGCGCAAGACGTCGCCCCTGAGCTTCATGCCGATCTTCGCCCTGGGCGGGGCGTTCGCCGACGTGCCGGACGAGGCCACCGCGTTCAGCGGCTCCCGCCGCAACCTGTGGGCTCTCAATATCGCCGCCGTCGCCGAGGACGCCGGGATGCTCGCGGTCGACCGGGACTGGGTCCAGCGGTTCTGGACGGCGCTGCAGCCCTGGGCGCAGGGTGTCGGCAGCTACGTCAACTTCATCGCCGACGAGGACGAGGCGCGGGTCAGGGCCAGCTACGGCGAGGCGAAGTACGCCCGGCTGGCTGCCATCAAGGCCCGGTGGGACCCGGACAACGTGTTCCACCACAACGCCAACATTCGGCCGACGCCGGCCGCCCAGGCGGCTGTCACGCTGGCCTGACCTGCGGAGGTGCCGCGGGCAGCGTGGCCCCGGAGGGGGACCTCAGGGAGCCCGTTCGCAACAGAGGAGGCGCCTGATGGACAAGGTGCTGATCGGCGCGCTGATGGGGTTGCTCGCCACGTTGGCGGTGTTCATCCTCATCGTGTTCTTCGCGGCCATCTTCACGTCGCCCTGACCTCGCGCGTATGCCGCGCCCCTCACCGGGCGCGGCGGGCGGCCCTGCGGTAGCGGCGCAGCTCGCGGGCGGTGGCCAGGCGGACCAGGCCGGGTGCGAACCGCTGCGCCCAGGCGGCGAGCCGCGCCTGGCGCGGGGCCACGACGAGCGCGGGGTTCTTGGGCAGCGCTTCCACGACGATGCGGGCGAGCTCCTCGGCCGGGAGCAGGTGCGGGCGGAGCCGTTCGACCAGGGCGGGGGCCTCCCCGTTGACGCCGGTCGCGGGCACGTCGCGGTTGACCGCCTGCAGCAGCGGGGTGTCGACGAAGCCGGGGCACACGGCGGTCACCTTCACCCCGTGCGCGCGGGCCTCCATGCGCAGCGCCTGGGACAGGGCCACGACCGCGTGCTTCGTCGCGGTGTAGGGAGCCATGACCGGCGCGGGAAGCAGCCCGGCGAGGGAGGCGGTGTTGACGATGTGGCCGCTGCGCTGGGCCCGCATGAGGGGGTAGACGGCCTCAATGCCGTGCACGACGCCGCGCAGGTTGACGTCGATGGTGCGGTCCCAGTGCTCGGGGGAGAGCTCCTCGACGAGGCCCCCGGTGGCGATGCCGGCGTTGTTGTAGAACACGTCGATCCGGCCGTGCTCCTCCACGACGCGCCGCGCGACCCGCGCGAACGCCTGCCGGTCGGTCACGTCCAGGTGCACGTGCTCGGGATCGCGCGGGTGGACGTCCGCGACGACGACGGTGTCACCGAGGCGGGAGTGGGCCGTGGCGAGGGCGGCGCCGATGCCGCTCGCCCCGCCGCTGATGAGGACGACGCGCTGCTGGCTCATGCGTCGAAACGGTAGTGCCCGGGCCGGAACCGGGCGGTCCGGCGCCGGTAGGCCACGGTCGACCACGGCCACAGGGCCCGGTTGACGCCGGAGTCGTCGAGGTACCAGCTGCGGCAGCCGGTCAGCCATACCGCGGAGGCGCTGCGCTGCAGCACCTCCTGGTTGAACGCCTCCTGCGCCGCCGGCTCGACCTCGACCGCCCGCGCCCCGCGACGGTCCCGCTCGGCCATCGCGCGCAGCACCAGCTCGGTCTGGGCCTCGATCATGATGAGCATCGAGGTGTGGCCGAGCCCGGAATTCGGGCCGACCAGGGTGAACAGGTTGGGGAAGCCCTCGACCGCCGTGCCGAGGTAGGCCTCCGGGGCCTTGGCCCACTCGTGGCCCAGGTTGCGCCCGTCGCGGCCGACGACCTCGAGGTGCTGGTAGGTGCCGATGACCTCGAAGCCGGTCGCGAGCACCAGCACGTCGAGCTCGTGCCGCCGGCCGTCGGTGGTGATCACGGCGCCGTTCTCGACGTGCTCGATCCCGGTGGTCTCGAGCTGCACGTTGTCGCGCTGCAGCGCCGGGTAGTAGTCGCTGGAGACCAGGATGCGCTTGCACCCGATCGTGTAGTCGGGGGTGAGCCTCTCGCGCAGCCCCGGGTCGGCGACCTGCCCGCGCAGGTGGCGGCGCGCCATACGCTCGGCGACCTTCATCGCCTTCGGGTGGCTGGCGAAGCCGACCACCCGCGCCTCGTTGGTCCAGTAGATCGCCGCGCGCTTGAGCCGGGCCAGCCAGGGCCAGCGCGCGAACCGCCGCTGCGCGGCCGGGGAGTACTCCGGGTCCTCCTTGGGCAGGACCCACGGCGGCGTCCGCTGGAACACGGTCAGCTGCTCCGCCGCGGGCGCCACCTGCGGCACCACCTGGATCGCGCTGGCACCGGTGCCGATGACGCCGATTCGCTTGCCCTGCAACGCCACCGAGTGGTCCCAGGCGGCGGTGTGGATGACCCGGCCGCCGAAGTCGTCGAGTCCGGCGATCTGGGGACGGGCCGGTTCGTGCAGCGCGCCGACGGCCATGACGAGGGTGCGGCACCGTGCCTGCACGATGCCCGTGGGCGTGCGCACCGTCAGCCGCCAGAGCCCGGAATCCGCCTCGTATCGCGCGACGTCCAGCCGCGAGCCGAAGCGCAGGTGGGGGTCGATGCCGTACTTCGTGCAGCAGTGCCGGGCGTAGTCGAGGATCTCCGGGGCCGAGGCGTACGCGCGGGACCAGTCCGCCTTGAGCTCGAACGAGTACGAGTACAGGTGGGACGGGACGTCGCAGGCGCACCCGGGGTAGGTGTTGTCCCGCCAGGTGCCGCCGAGGTCCTCGCCCTTCTCGAGCACGACGAAGTCGTGGATGCCCTGGCGCTTCAGGGCGATCGCCATGGCGATCCCGGCGAAGCCGCTGCCGACGACGACGGCCTCGTAGTCGGCGCGGACCCGCGTGGGGCGTTCGGTCACAGGTTGGCCAGGTCCACGATGACGGGGGCGTGGTCGCTGGCGCCCTTGCCCTTGCGCTCCTCGCGGTCGATCGAGGCGCCCTCGACGCGGGCGGTGAGCGCGGGCGAGCCGAGCACGAAGTCGATCCGCATGCCCTGGCGCTTGGGGAACCGCAGCTGCTGGTAGTCCCAGTAGGTGTAGACGCCCGGCCCGGGGGCGTGCGGGCGGACCACGTCGGTGTAGCCGGCCTCGACGATCGCCGAGAAGGCGGCGCGCTCGGGCGGGGAGACGTGCGTCTTGTCGGCGAAGAACTCCATGTCCCAGACGTCCTCGTCCTGCGGCGCGATGTTCCAGTCGCCGACGAGGGCGACCTGCGCGGACGGGTTGTCGGCCAGCCACTTGGCGGCCGCGTCGCGCAGGTGCGCCAGCCAGTCCAGCTTGTAGGCCAGGTGCGGGTCCTCCAGCGACCGGCCGTTGGGGACGTAGAGGGACCAGATCCGGACCCCGCCGCAGGTGGCGCCGAGGGCGCGGGCCTCCGCGCCGAGCGGGTCGCCCCACATCGGCATGTTCTCGAAGCCGACCTGGACGTCCTCGAGGCCCACCCGTGACAGGACCGCCACGCCGTTCCACTGGTTCAGCCCGTGGTGGGCCACCTCGTAGCCGAGGGCACGCAGCCGCTCGAAGGGGAACTGCTCGTCGGTCGCCTTGGTCTCCTGCAGGGCGAGCACGTCGCAGTCGCTGCGCTGGAGCCAGGCCTCGACCCGGTCGATCCGTGAGCGGATGGAGTTGACGTTCCACGTAGCGATTCGCACGTGGTCCACCTTAGGAGGGGGCCCTAGGCTTCCCGCCATGGCTACCGCACTCGTCACCGGAGCGACCGCAGGCATCGGCCTGGCCTTCTGCCGTGAGCTCGCCGAGCGGGGCCACGACCTCGTGCTGGTGGCGCGCGACCGGGCCCGCCTGGAGAACGTCTCCGACGAGCTCGAGGCGAAGTACCAGGTGCACTGCGAGATCCTCGCCGCCGACCTGTCCGACCGGCTCCAGGTGCAGAAGGTGGCCGAGCGCCTGTCCGAGCCCGGCCGCCCCGTCGACCTGCTGGTCAACAACGCCGGCTTCGGCCTCTCGCGCAGCTTCCTCCAGGGCGACGTCGCCGACGAGGAGCGGGCACTGGACGTCCTGTGCCGGGCGGTGATGGTCCTCTCCCACGCCGCCGCGCTGGCCATGCGGGACCGGGGCCGCGGCGCCATCATCAACGTCTCCTCGGTGGCCGGGTTCGTCGCGATGGGCAGCTACTCGGCGGCCAAGGCCTGGGTGACGACCTTCTCCGAGGCGCTGGCGAACGAGCTCGCCGGTACCGGTGTCACGGTCACCGCGCTGTGCCCGGGGTTCACCCACACCGAGTTCCACCAGCGGGCCTCGCTCGACATGTCCCGCCTGCCCAAGGTCATGTGGCTGGAGGCCGACCGCCTGGTGCGTGACTGCCTCGACGACGTCAAGGCCGGCAAGGTCATCTCGGTCCCCGGGCCGCAGTACAAGCTCATCGCCGCGTTGACGCGCACCCTGCCGCGCAGCCTGGTCCGCCGCGCCTCGGGTGGCGTCGCCTCCCGGCGCCGCCACGGCCGCTGAGCGGTATGCCGGGCACGTCACCTCAGTCGCCGGCGCAGCTAGGGTGAAGGCCGTGACTGACTCCGCTGCCGCCCGCGCCCGTCTGCTCGAGCTCATCAAGGCCAAGGCCGTCGTCCACGGCACGGTCACCCTGTCCTCGGGCAAGGAGGCCGACTTCTACGTCGACCTGCGCCGCATCACCCTCGACGGCGAGGCCGCCCCGCTCGTCGGCCAGGTGATGACCGACCTGGTCGGCGACCTCGACGTCGACGCGGTCGGCGGCCTGACGATGGGCGCCGACCCGGTGGCCACGGCGATGCTGCACGCCAGCGCCGCGGCCGGTCGCCGGCTCGACGCGTTCGTCGTGCGCAAGGCCGAGAAGGCCCACGGCCTCCAGCAGCGGATCGAGGGCCCCTCCATCGCCGGGCGCCGGGTGCTCGTCGTCGAGGACACCTCCACCACCGGCGGCTCGCCGCTGACCGCCGTGGCCGCCTGCCGCGAGGCCGGGGCCGAGGTCGTGGCGGTGGCCGTCATCGCCGACCGCGCCAGCGGCGCCCAGGAGAAGGTGGAGGCCGAGGGCCTTCCCTACCGCGCGGCATACAGCGTGCAGGAGCTCGGGCTCGCCTGAGCGCACCCTGCCGCATAACCAGCGGCGTGGGGACCCCGGCGCTGGCTAGGCTGGGAGCACCCACTACCGCAGGAGCCCCTCATGGTCGTCTGGATCGTCATCGCCGTCATCGTCGTGCTGCTGATCCTCTGGGCGGTCTCCACCTACAACGGGCTGGTCAAGCTGCGCAACCTCGTGCAGGAGGCCTGGCGCCAGATCGACGTCGAGCTCAAGCGCCGGCACGACCTGATCCCCAACCTGGTCGAGACGGTCAAGGGCTACGCGGCGCACGAGCGCGGCACCCTCGAGGACGTCATGAAGGCGCGCTCCGCGGCGATGGCCGGCGGTCAGGGCCCGGCCGCCGCGGCGCAGAGCGAGAACGTGCTGACCCAGGCGCTGGGCCGGCTCATCGCGGTCGCCGAGGCCTACCCGGACCTCAAGGCCAACCAGAACTTCCTCTCGCTGCAGCAGGAGCTCAGCTCCACCGAGGACCGCATCGCCGCCGGGCGGCGCTACTACAACGCCAACGTCCGCGAGCTCAACACCAAGGTCGAGACGGTGCCGTCCAACATCTTCGCCTCGATGTTCCACATCACGCGCGAGGAGTACTTCGAGGCCGAGGAGGCCGCCCGCACCGCGCCGAGCGTCAGCTTCCCCGGCACCGACGGCACCACCCCGGCGCCGTCGACCCCGCAGGACTGAGGCCCGGGGCGGGTGTGCCGGGTGCGCCCGCGCCCGGCACCGTCCGTTCGCCTGTGGCGGGCGAAGGCGTCCTCACCTAGCGTCCGGGGTGTGACCCCGCAGCCCGACACCGCCACCGGGATCGCCGCGGCCGTGCACGCCGGCGACCTCGATCCCCGCCTCACCACCGAGGCCGCGCTCGACCGCATCGCGACCCACGACCCGCGCATCGGCGCATTCCGCCGGATCCGCACCCGGGAGGCCCGGCGGGAGGCGGCCGAGCTCGCCGGTCGCGGCGCCCTCGAGGGCCTGCCGCTCGCCGGCGTGCCCGTGGCCGTCAAGGACAACGTCGCCGTCGCGGGCGAGCGGACCGAGGACGGGTCCCGGGCGACCTCCCGCGAACCGGCCGAGGCCGACCACGTGGTCGTGCAGCGCCTGCGCGCCGCCGGGGCGGTCGTCGTCGGCCTGACCCGGGTGCCCGAGCTGTGCATCTGGCCGATGACCGACTCCGCCGAGGGCACCGCGCGCAACCCGTGGGACCTGACCCGCACCCCCGGCGGCTCCTCCGGTGGCAGCGCCGCCGCGGTCGCCGCCGGTCTGGTGCCCCTGGCGCACGGCTCGGACGGGATGGGCTCGGTGCGCATCCCCGCGGCGTGCTGCGGCCTGGTCGGCATCAAGCCCGGCGCCGGGGTGGTCGCCGAGCCGTCCGAGGGCTGGTACGGCATGTCCACGCACGGCCCCCTCGCCACCACGGTCGCCGACGCCGCCCTGCTCCTCTCGGTCCTCGCCGAGCGGCCCGACCTGGCGCGCGTGTCCACCTCGGCCGGCATCCTGCGCGTGGCGGTGTCCACGCGCCCGCCGCTGCCCGGCGTGCCGGTGGGTGCCGACCAGCGCCGCGCGGCGGGCCGGGCCGGTGAGCTGCTGCGCCAGGCCGGCCACACCGTGCGTGACGACGACCCGCCCTACCGGCCGGGGTCGATGAACGAGATGACCGCGCGCTGGTTCGCCGGTGCCGCGCGGACGGCCGAGGGGCTCGACCCCGAGCTGTTGCAGCGCCGGACCCGGGGGCACATCGGGCTCGGGCGGCTCCTGCAGCAGCGCGGCCTGGTCAAGGACGGGGCCCGCGAGCGGTGGCGGGCCGCGGTCGAGCCGTTCTTCGAGCGGTATGACGTGCTGGTCACCCCGGCGCTCGCCGGGCCGCCCCCGCCCGCCGCCCGGTGGCACGAGCGCAGCTGGCTGGCCAACGTCCTGGCCTCGACTCGCTACGCGCCCTTCCAGGGCCCGTGGAACCTCGCCGGCTACCCGGCCATGACCGTGCCGATCGGCGGCCACAACCGCCGGATGCCGTTGGCCGTGCAGCTCGTCGCGCCGGCCGGCCGGGAGTCCCGCCTGATCGGCGTCGCCGCCCAGCTCGAGGCACTCGCACCGTGGCCCCGCGTGGCTCCGGGGTTCGCGTGAGCACGGGAACCGGCGCCCTGGCCGGCACCGAGGCGGACAGGGCGGCGATCGCCGACGTGGTGCGGACGTTCTTCGCCGCGTTCACCTCCGGACCGGACAGCGCCGCCCGGCTCGACGCGCTGCGCGGCGTGTTCCTGCCCGACGCGGTCATCGTCCGGACCTGCGGCCTGGTGCCCGCCGTCTACGACGTCGACAGCTTCATCGCCCCGCGCCAGGCGCTGCTGACCGGCGGGACGCTCGTCGACTTCCGCGAGTGGGAGGTGCACGGGCGCACCGAGGTGTTCGGCGACATCGCCCAGCACTTCTGCAGCTACGCCAAGGCGGGGGTGCAGGACGGGACCCCGTTCACCGCGCGGGGGATGAAGACCCTGCAGCTGGTCCGGACCACCGACGGGTGGCGGGTCAGCGCGGCGGCGTGGGACGACGAGCGCGATGGCCTCGAGGTCGACCCCGGCTGGCCGGGGGCCGGCTCAGCCTGAGCGGACGGTCCGGCGCTAGGCCGTGGCGGTGTCGTTCGGGCGGCGAAGCAGGGACCAGAAGCTGCTGAACGGTGCCGCACCCTCAGGGTGGTCCTCGGGGGTCCGCTCCTCGTAGGGCTCCAGGAGGGCGCTGATCTGGTCGACCAGGGCCCGGGCCTCCGCGGTCGTCAGCCACATTCGGCCACGGACCATGGCGGTGCCGTCGTCCTGCCCGCGCCGGTCGCTGGCCGCCCAGGCCTCGAGCTCCTCGACGAGCGGCGCCATGAAGGTGCTGACGAAGGCCTTCGCGGCCGTCGGTGTGGAGCGGCCGTGCGCAGCGTGCTCGATGCGCAGGTCCCGGGCGGCGGCACGCCAAGGCCGTTCGCGGGCGTCCTCGCCGCCCTCGTCGCGCACGACGATCCCCCACTTCTCCAGGGCGCGCAGGTGGTAGCTCATCGCCGAAGCGGTCAGGCCGCACAGCCTGGCGGCCTCGGTGGCGGTGAGCACCGCGCCGCCGTAGAGCTCGTCGATCACCCGCTGCCGGGCCGGGTGGGCGAGCGCCCGGATGGCCTTGGGGTCGGTCAGGGTGACGACCTTGTGCTGCGCGGGGCGAGGTGCCATGCCGTGAAGCGTAAGGGCTTGACCCGGCAGATGTGAAACAGTACCTTCACGATTTATGAAGCAAACCCTTCACAAGTCGGCGACGACGAACCGGTCGCTGTGGCGCCACCGGGACCTCCGCCTGGTCATGCCGGCCCGGGCCCTGTCCTACGTCGGTGACGCCCTCGCCCTGTTCGCGCTGATGCTGCGCATCCACGACCAGGGCTCCGGCACGGCAGGGATGGCCGTGCTGCTCGCCGCGTTCAGCCTCCCTCCGGTGCTGCTCATGGGCGTGGTCGGGCAGGTCTCGGACCGGTTCGACTCGCGCCGCGTCCTGCTGGCCAGCACCAGCGTCGAGCTGCTGGCGTGCGCCGGCCTGGCCCTGGTCGACGGCCTGGCGGCCACCGTGGCCCTGGTCGTGCTGCTCCAGCTGGGCCAGGCCGTGAGCAACCCGACCTGGGGTGCGCTGCTGCCGCGCATCGTCGGCGACGAGGACATGGGTCGGGTCAGCGCGCTGCAGCAGGGGCTGCTCGCGGCCACCGGTGTGGTCGGCGCCACCGCCGGCGGCCTGCTCGTGGGCACCTGGGGCGTCTCCGCCGCGCTGTGGGTGGATGCGGCCTCCTTCACCGGCCTCCTCCTCGCGGCCGCCCTGGTGCGCACCCGCCGCGGCGGCCGCCACGCGGTGGCCGAGCCGGCCCTCGCCGAGCGCGCCGAGCGGGCCCGGGTCCGCGCGCTGGACGTGCTGCGGCTGATGCGGCGCGACCGGCTGCTGTGGGTGACGTTCGTCTGGATGATGCCGTTCGTCGTCGTGCTCGAGGGGGTCAACGTCGCCGAGGTGTTCCTCGTCCGGGACGCCCTCCACGCCAGCGCCACCGCCTTCGGCCTGGTGCAGGCGGTGTTCGGCGTCGGGGCCGTGCTCGGTGCCTGGTTCGCCGGGCGGGCCGCGACCGACGCCGCGCGCGTGCGGGTGCTCCTGCTGGGCTTCGCCGGCACGGCGCTCGGGGTCGGCGCGGCAGGGCTGGCGCCCTCGGTCGTCGTCGTCGCCGGCGTGTTCGCCATGGTCGGGGTCGCCAACGCGGCCGCCAATGCCGCCACCGGTCCCCTGTATGCCGTCCGCCCGCCCGAGCGCGACCGCGGCAAGGTCCTGGCCGCCCTGGCCGGGGTGTCGCGCGCCGGGTCCGTCGTCGCCATGGGTCTCGGTGCGCTCGGCGGCTCGGTGCTCGGACCCCGCGGCACCTTCGTGCTGGGCGGCGCGCTGGCGGTGGGTGTCATGGTGGCGATGGCGGTCCAGCTCCGTGGCGTGGACCGTGCCGCCCCCGTTCACGAGGCGGCCACCGTCGACGTGCCCCCCACCACGGGCGTGTCGGCAGTCCCCGACGTCGGCCTGGCGGTCTGACCCCACCCCTGTCGGTCAGTCCGGGCAGGGGCGATTGGCCATGACGGCATGGTGAGGCTTACCTTGGTGAGGCTCACCTAAGTCGTGGTGGGTGTCCCGAGTCCTCCGGAGTTCCGTTCCATGTCAGGTAGCCAGATCGCCCTCCTGGGCGCGATCGCCGGGTTCACGATCTTCCTCGGCCTGCCCGTCGGCCGGCTGCGCCAGCCGGCCCCGCGGCTCAAGGCGGCCCTCAACGGCATCGCCATCGGCGTCCTCGTGTTCCTCGTCTGGGACATCCTCGCCCACGCCTGGGAGCCCACCGACGCCGCGCTGTCCGACCACAAGTGGGGCACCGCGACCACCGGCTTCGTGGTGATGGCCGTGGGCCTCGCGGTCGGCATGACCGGCCTCGTCTACTACGACAAGGTGATGGCCGCCCGGCGCGCCCGCTCGCAGGCGGTGTCTACGCCGGCTGCCGTCCCCGTCGGCGCCCCGGGCGCCCCGGCTGTGCCGGTGACCGACCCCGCCGTCACCCCCGCGCCGGCCCGCTCCGCCGCCGCCGACCTGTCGCTGATGATCGCCGTCGGCATCGGCCTGCACAACTTCGCCGAGGGCCTGGCCATCGGCAACTCCGCCGCCAGCGGCTCGCTGTCCCTGGCCGTGATGCTGGTGATCGGCTTCGCGCTGCACAACGCCACCGAGGGCTTCGGCATCGTCGCCCCGCTGGCCGGTGACACCGTCCGCCCGAGCTGGGGCCGACTGGCCCTGCTCGGCCTCATCGGCGGGGGCCCCACCTTCGTCGGCACCCTGGTTGGTCAGAGCGTCGTCAACGACACCCTGGCCATCGCCTTCCTGGGCATGGCGGCAGGCTCGGTGCTCTATGTCGTGATCGAGCTGCTGTCCGTCGCCCGCCGGACCGGCATGAAGGAGCTCACCACCTGGTGCATCCTCGGTGGCCTGCTGATGGGCTTCCTCACCGACGGCATCCTCGTGGCAGCCGGCGCCTGACCCGGCGCTCCGAACGCACGAACGGCCCGTCCCACCGCCTTGCCGGGCGGGGGACGGGCCGTTTCGTGTCTCCGGCCGCGCAGGACCGGGAACGTCAGGACCGGGAAGCCCTGCCTCAGAGCGGGCCGGTGACCGAGTCCTCGGCGGTCTCGCCGCGCTTGGCGGCGGCGCGGTGGCGCAGGAACTCGATCGCGACCGGGATGAGCGAGACGGCGACGATGAGCAGCAGCATGATCTCGAGGTTGTTCTTCACGAACGAGATCTGGCCGAGGAAGTAGCCGAGCACCGTCACGCCGACGGCCCACAGCAGCGCGCCGATGAAGCTGTAGGTGAAGAAGCGCCGCCGCTCCATCTTGCCCACGCCGGCGACGACGGTGATGAACGTGCGCACGATCGGCACGAACCGGCCGAGCACGATGGCCCGGTTGCCGTAGCGCTCGAAGAAGTCGGTGGTCTTGTCGATGTAGGCCCGCTTGACCAGCCGGCCGTCGCGCTTGTACAGCGGCGTGCCGATGGCCCGGCCGATCTCGTAGCCGACGACGTTGCCGAGGAACGCCGCCGCGACGAGCACCACGAGGACCAGCCAGAACGGCAGCCCGAGTGGGTTGTGCGGCAGCGCGGCGAACAGGCCGATGGTGAACAGCAGCGAGTCACCGGGCAGGAACGCGGTGAACAGCCCGCACTCGGCGAAGATGATGAGCGCGCTGATCCACAGGGCCATGTTGCCGTAGTGGTCGAGCAGGTACTGGGGGTCGAGCCACTGCGGACCCAGGGAGTGCATCACGGGCACGAGGGTAGAGGACGGCTCTGGGAGAGTGGCCTGCGTGAACGACGCGCATGAGGTGGGGGTCGGCCCATGGGAGGGTTCGTGGCCCTCCGACCCCAGGTATGACGAGGGCCTGCTCGCGGGGGGCGACCGGCGCAACGTCGCCGACCGCTACCGCTACTGGACGCACGAGGCGATCGTGCGCGACCTCGACACCTCGCGGCACGAGTTCCACGTCGCGGTGGAGAACTGGGCCCACGACTTCAACATCGGCTCGGTGATCCGCACCGCCAACGCCTTCAACGCCAAGGCGTTCCACATCGTGGGCCGGCGCCGCTGGAACCGGCGGGGCGCCATGGTCACCGACCGCTACCAGCACGAGCACCACCACGACAGCGTGGAGGCGCTGCTGGCGTGGGCCTCCGCCCATGGACCGGACGGGCACGGCATACCGGTCATCGGCATCGACAACCTGCCCGGTTCGGTGCCGCTGGAGACCTATGACCTGCCGCGGCACTGCGTCCTGCTGTTCGGGCAGGAGGGGCCCGGCCTGTCCGAGGCGGCCCGGCAGGGCTGCGAGGTGATCCTCGACATCGCCCAGTTCGGCTCGACCCGCTCGATCAACGCCGGCGCGGCGGCCGCGATCGCCATGCACGCGTGGGTCCGACGTCACGTGTTCGGGCAACCGGCGTCGCCCTAGGATGACGAGGAGCCCGGTCGCACAACGGCGTGCGTCCCACGGACCGTGAGGGAGTCACCATGCCCATCGCGACACCTGAGGTGTACGCAGACATGCTCGACCGCGCCAAGGCAGGAGCGTTCGCGTACCCCGCGATCAACGTCTCCTCCAGCCAGACCCTCAACGCGGCCATCCGGGGCTTCGCCGAGGCCGGCAGCGACGGCATCATCCAGGTCTCGACCGGCGGCGCCGAGTACCTCTCCGGCCCCACGGTCAAGGACATGGTCGCCGGCTCGCTCGCGTTCGCGGCGTTCGCCCACGAGGTGGCGAAGAAGTACGACGTCAACATCGCGCTGCACACCGACCACTGCCCCAAGGACAAGCTCGACGGCTTCGTCCGGCCGCTCCTGGCCGCCTCGACCGAGCGGGTCAGGGCCGGCGGCACCCCGTGGTTCCAGTCGCACATGTGGGACGGCTCGGCTGTGCCGCTGACCGAGAACCTCCAGATCGCCCGCGAGCTGCTGGACCTGTGCCAGGCCGCCGACGTCATCCTCGAGATCGAGGTCGGCGTCGTGGGCGGTGAGGAGGACGGCGTCGTCGGCAAGATCGACGAGAAGCTCTACAGCACCCCCGAGGACGCCCTCGCCACCGTCGAGGCGCTCGGCCTCGGTGAGCACGGTCGCTACATGACCGCGCTGACCTTCGGCAACGTGCACGGCGTCTACAAGCCGGGCAACGTCAAGCTGCGCCCCGAGATCCTCAAGCAGGCCCAGGAGGCCGTCATCAAGTCCCGCGGCCTGGCCGCCGACGCCAAGCCGTTCGACCTGGTCTTCCATGGCGGCTCGGGCTCGCTGCCGGAGGAGATCTCCGCCGCGGTCGACTACGGCGTGGTGAAGATGAACGTCGACACCGACACGCAGTACGCCTTCACCCGCCCGGTCGCCGGCTTCATGCTCAAGAACTACGACGGCGTGCTCAAGGTCGACGGCGAGGTCGGCAACAAGAAGGCCTACGACCCGCGCGCCTGGGGCAAGGAGGCCGAGGCCGGCATGGCGGCCCGCGTGGTCACCGCCTGCGAGAACCTCCGCTCGGCCGGGACGCACGCCTGATGAGCAACCTGCTCGGCATCCCCGAGACCCGCCTGCCCGAGGACCCGGCCGCGGCGCCCCTGGCCGCGGGGGAGGACCCGGCCGCGGTCGCGGCGGCCCACCCCACCTCGTCCCTGGCCTGGGCCACCCTGGCCGAGGCGGCGCTGGCCGACGGCCGCACCGTCGAGGGCTACGCCTACGCCCGCACCGGCTACCACCGGGCGCTGGACGCCCTGCGCCGCGGCGGCTGGCGCGGCCAGGGGCCGGTGCCGTGGTCGCACGAGCCCAACCGCGGGTTCCTGCGCGCGTTGGCCGCCCTGAGCCGGGCCGCCGGGGCGATCGGCGAGACCGACGAGGAGCAGCGCTGCGCCCAGTTCCTGCGTGACTCCTCGCCCGAGGCCGCGGAGGCGCTCGGCCTCTGAGCCCCTGCGCACGACCGGGCGCCGCCGCGTGACACGTCACACGGCGGCGCCTGTTCTCTGTCCGGCTACTGGCGGGTAACCTCGCAGGGCCGGGCAATCCAGTGGGACGGAGAGCGCTCATGCGCAGGCGGCCGGAGTCAGCCGAGGAGCGGGCTTTCCGCGAGAGCCTTCGGGCCTTCCTCACCGAGAAGGTCCTGCCCCACGTGCAGGAGTGGGAGCACGCCCGGCTCGTGCCCAAGAGCCTGTATGCCGAGCTGGGCGCCCTGGGCGTGACCGGCCTGCAGGTCCCCGAGGAGTTCGGCGGGTCGGGGGAGACCTCCTTCCGCTACAACGTCGCCCTCGCCGAGGAGGTCGCCCGCACCGGCGCGGTGACCGGCGCCCTGCAGCTGCACCTCAACGTGGTGCTGCCCTACTTCCTGGCCTACGCCACGCCGTCCCAGCGCGAGCGGTGGTTCCCCGGGTTCGCCACCGGCGAGCTCGTCACGGCGATCGCGATGACCGAGCCGGGGACCGGCTCCGACCTGGCCGGCATCAGTGCCACCGCCGTGCGCGACGGGGACGACTACGTCCTGAACGGGACCAAGACGTTCATCACCGGTGGCATCCAGGCCGACCTCGTCGTCGTGGTGGCCCGCACCTCCCGGGATGCCGGCGACCGTCGCGCGGGGCTGACCCTGCTCGTGGTCGAGGAGGGCATGCCCGGCTTCACCCGAGGGCGCAACCTGGAGAAGATCGGCCTGAAGAGCCAGGACACCGGCGAGCTGTTCTTCGACGACGTGCGCGTGCCGGTGGCCAACCGCCTCGGCGAGGAGGGCCGCGCCTTCGAGTACCTCACCGCCAACCTGCCCCAGGAGCGGATGTCCATCGCCGTCTCCGCGCAGGCCACCTGCGAGCGGGCGATCGAGCTGACCCGAGACTACGTGCGCGAGCGCAAGGCGTTCGGCACCCCGATCGCGTCGTTCCAGAACACCAAGTTCGTCCTCGCCGGGCTGTCGGCCCGGGTGGAGGCGGGGCGGCAGCTCGTCGACGCGGCGCTGGAGGAGCTCGATGCCGGCACGCTGACCGGTGCCGACGCGGCGCGGGTCAAGCTCTACACGACCGAGCTGCAGGCCGACGTCGTCGACGCCTGCCTGCAGCTGCATGGCGGCTACGGCTACATGCTCGAGTACCCGATCGCCCGGATGTACGCCGACGCCCGCGTCTCGCGGATCTACGGCGGGTCCAGCGAGATCATGAAGTCGATCATCGCCAAGGACCTCGGCCTGTAGCGGGACCACGACTTCACCAACCCGACACCAGGAGAGAACACCCCATGCGCGACGCCGTCATCGTCCAGGCCGTGCGGACCCCCGTGGGCCGCCGCAAGGGCGCCCTCGCCGGGGCCCACCCGGCCGACCTCAGCGCCATCGCCCTGCGCGGGCTCGCCGACCGGGTCGGACTCGACCCCGCGCTGGTCGACGACGTCATCTGGGGCTGCGTCTCCCAGGTCGGCGAACAGGGCTTCAACGTCGGGCGCAACGGCGTCCTCGCCGCCGGGTGGCCCGAGGCCGTGCCGGCCACCACGCTCGACCGCCAGTGCGGGTCCAGCCAGCAGGCCCTGCACTTCGCCGCCGCCGGCGTCATCAGCGGGCAGTACGACGTCGCCGTCGCCGGTGGCGTGGAGTCGATGACCCGGGTGGCCATGGGTTCCAGCGTCGCGAACGGGCCCGGTATGCCGTTCGGTCCCGGCGTTCTGGCCCGCTACGACAACGTGGCCTTCAACCAGGGCATCAGCGCCGAGATGATCGCCCGCCAGTGGGGCTTCTCCCGCGAGGACGTCGACGCCTACAGCGTGGCCTCGCACGAGCTGGCCGCGGCGGCCCAGAAGGCGGGCGCCTTCGAGGAGGAGATCGTGCCGGTGCCGCTGGCCGCGGACGGATCGGTGGTCCTGGACGGCAGTGAGCCCACGACGACGTTCAGCACCGACGAGGGCGTGCGCCCAGGCACGACGCTGGAGGTGCTCGGCGGGCTGCGCACCGCCTTCGAGGAGAACGGCACCGTCACGGCCGGCAACGCCTCGCAGATCTCCGACGGGGCCGGCGCCATGCTGGTGACCACCTCCGAGATCGCCGCCGCGAACGGCTGGACCCCGCTGGCCCGCGTGCACACCGCGGTCCTGGCCGGCGTCGACCCGGTCATCATGCTCACCGGCCCGATCCCGGCCACGGCCAAGGCCCTGGCGAAGGCGGGGCTGTCCATCGGCGACATCGACGCGTTCGAGGTCAACGAGGGGTTCGCCTCGGTGCCGCTGGCGTGGCTGGCCGAGACCGGGGCCGACCGGACCCGGCTCAACCCCCACGGCGGGGCGATCGCGCTCGGTCACCCGCTGGGCGGCTCGGGAGCCCGCCTGGCGGCCACCCTCGTGCACCACCTGGCCCGGACGGGTGGGCGGTACGGCCTGCAGACCATGTGCGAGGGCGGTGGCATGGCCAACGCGACCATCCTGGAGAACCTCACGGCCTGACGCCGCGGTGGGCCGGCCCCGGACGGGGCGGCGCGGCATACCCGGCGGTGATCCGGACGCAGAAGTGCCGGGGGCCGGGACCCTGATGAGTCCCGACCCCCGGCACTGCCCCCTGCGGTGTTGCAGGGCCCCTGCGAAAGGGATCCTGCCCTGGTCGGAGGACCTGCGTCCCCTGCGTGTCTCTACCGACCACTCACGATGATGCACTCTTTCCGCGCCGGATGATGGCCCTCTCCTGCCAATGGCCGTAACCTGCCAAACATGACATCGATCGTTGGCAGGGTTGCCCGCCGCCGCACGACGGAAGGGACCCTCGGCCCGGGTGGTCGGGGGTGAGTCCGTACCTCGCGCCGTTCCGCGTCTCCGAGGCGGCAGAGACCCTCTACCGCAGGATCCTGCGCTCCAGCAGGAGCGACGTCGCCACCCACGCCGCCGAGCTCGGCTGGACGCTGGAGGAGGTCACCACCGCGCTGCAGTCACTCATCGCGATCCGCCTCGTCCGGGAGACGACCGATCACCAGGTGGTCGTCGAGCACCCCCGCGCAGCCCTCGAGCGGCTCATCGACAGCGAGGAGGCGCGGCTGGACTCGCGGCGCCGGGAGCTGTCCGAGGCGCGCAACGCGATCGCGCAGTTCGCCGCCGACCACCGGGTCGGCCAGTCCGGCAGCACGGCGACCCGCCGGCCGGCCTGGGAGGAGGTCTCGGCGCAGCTGGCGCCGAGCCTGGTCGAGCACACCATCCGGATCACCAGCGGCGTGATCCGGACCTCCGTCGTCCGGGTGGACGTCGGGCCGGGGCTGGACGACGACACCTACCGGACCGCCCAGGCGGCGGTGGCCGCCGGCCGCGAGCAGCGCGCGCTCTACCCGCTCAGTGCGCTGGAGGACCCGGCGAGCCAGCGCTGGATGCGCGGCTGGTCCGACGTCGGGGAGCAGCAGCGGGTCACCGACAGCCCGCCGAGCGAGTTCGCGGTCTTCGGCGACGAGGTGGTGCTCGCGGTCGCCAGCTGGCACGACCCCACCTCGGACTTCGTCGTCATCCGCGACGAGATGCTGGTCTCGGCGTTCACCACGATGTTCGACCTGGCCTGGTCGGTGGCGCTCCCCGTGCCGGACGCCTCCGTGGAGACCGACGCCGACCGCCGCCTGCTCACCCTGCTCGCCGGCGGCCTCAAGGACGAGGCCATCGCGCGCTACCTCGGTTGGGGCGTGCGCACGGTGCGCCGTCGGGTGGCCAACCTGATGGCCGACCTGGGTGCCGACACGCGGTTCCAGCTCGGCGTCGCGGCGCAGCGCCGGGGCCTCATCGGGGCCGCGCGCGGCGGCGTCGGACCTGGTGCCCCGAACGGGTGAGTTCGTTCTCCGCGGACCCGAGCCGGTATCGTTCGGGCGCACGGGCCCCGTGCGCATCTGCGGCGGGGCCTGAGCCATTCCCGCACCATCGGACGGGCGGGTGTGCCGTGAGCGATGCGTAGGGAAGGTGGCCCGCATGCCGGCGATCGTGCTGGTCGGCGCCCAGTGGGGCGATGAAGGCAAGGGCAAGGCGACGGACCTGCTCGGCAGCAGTGTCGACTACGTCGTGAAGTTCAACGGCGGCAACAACGCCGGCCACACCATCGTCATCGACGGCGAGAAGTACGCCCTGCACCTGCTGCCCAGCGGCATCCTCACCCCGGGCTGCACCCCCGTCATCGGCAACGGCGTGGTCGTCGACCTCTCGGTGCTGTTCGAGGAGATCGACGCCCTCAACGCCCGTGGTGTCGACACCTCGCGCCTCGTGGTGAGCGCGAACGCACACCTGATCCCGTCGTACAACCGGGTGCTCGACAAGGTGACCGAGCGCTTCCTCGGCAGCCGCCGCCTCGGCACGACCGGCCGCGGCATCGGCCCGACCTACGCCGACAAGATGTCGCGCATCGGCATCCGGGTGCAGGACCTGTTCGACGAGAAGATCCTGCGCGCCAAGATCGAGGGCGCCCTGGACATCAAGAACCAGGTGCTCGTGAAGATCTACAACCGTCGCGCCATCGAGGTCGACGAGGTGGTCGAGGAGCTCCTGACGTATGCCGAGCGGCTGCGTCCCATGGTCGCCGACACCGGGCTGCTGCTGTCCAACGCCCTCGACGAGGGCAAGACGGTCCTGTTCGAGGCGGGCCAGGCGACGCTGCTCGACGTCGACCACGGCACCTACCCGTTCGTGACGTCCTCCAACGCGACCTCCGCCGGCGCCTGCACCGGCTCGGGTGTGCCGCCGACCCGCATCGACCGGGTCATCGCGATCCTCAAGGCCTACTCCACCCGTGTCGGCGAGGGCCCGTTCCCGACCGAGCTGCACGACGAGATGGGCGACCGGCTGCGCGACGTCGGTGCCGAGTTCGGCACCACGACCGGCCGCCCGCGCCGGTGCGGCTGGGTCGACGCGGTCGTCGGCCGCTACGCCACCCGGGTCAACGGGGTCACCGACTTCGTCGTCACCAAGCTCGACGTGCTGACCGGCCTGGAGACCATCCCCGTGTGCGTGGCCTACGACGTCAACGGCGTCCGCCACGACGAGATGCCGGTCAGCCAGAGCGACTTCCACCACGCGGTCCCGGTCTACGAGGAGCTGCCCGGCTGGAGCGAGGACATCTCCGGCTGCCGTACCTTCGAGGAGCTGCCGGTCAACGCCCAGCGCTACATCGAGCGGCTCGAGGAGCTCATCGGCGCCCGGATCTCCACGGTCGGCGTGGGCCCGGGCCGCGAGGCCACGATCGAGCGGCACTCGCTGCTCGGCTGACACGGCGAGGGGGGCGTGGTGGACGAGGTCCTGCTCAGGTTCACCAAGTGGGACGGTCGTGAGCACTGGCTGGCGCCGTTGTGGCGGCTCGGCATCGACGACCACGGCGTGTGGTTGGGCGGTCCCGCCGGCACGGTGTTCACCCGTCCCGAGGTGGTGGCCTACGAGGCGACCGGGCCCCTGGTCATGCTGGTCCCAAAGGGGCGGCCCTGGGTGGCGACCTTCTACGGGGAGGGGCACCGGCACGACACCCGGGTCTACGTCGACATGGCGACCCCGGCGGTCTGGTCGGACTCCGGGGACGAGGTGACGATGGTCGACCTCGACCTCGACGTGGTGCGCACGCAGGACGCCCGCGTCTACGTCGACGACGAGGACGAGTTCGCCGAGCACCAGGTGCGATTCGGCTACCCGCGCGAGGTCGTGCGGATGGCCGAGTCCACGCGGGACGAGGTCCTTGTCGCGGTCCGCGCCGAGCAGGCGCCGTTCGCCCCCGCTGTGTGGGAGCCGTGGCTGGGCCAGGTGTCCTGAGGTCCGGTCCGGCGGCGCGGCTCAGCCGGCCTGGGGCTGGGCCTCCGCGTGGCCCAGCTGCTCCAGCCAGGCCCGGGTGATCTCGTCCTTCGCCTCGTCGAGGTCCTTGATGAACCGGGCCCGGCCCAGGTAGCGGGCGGTGAAGCCGATGACGTAGTCGCCCTGGATCACCCCGACCTCGGTGCCGTCGGTGGCGGTCAGGACGAAGCACCCTCGTCGCCGGGAGACCACCAGCTCGGGCGTGCCGGCGTGGAGGTCGGCGACAGGGACCTGTTCTGGCGCCGTCGGGTCGACCGCCACCTGCTCGTCGGCACCCTTGCTGTCGGTGGGCGGGGGAGGCGTCGTCGAGATGCCTTCCTGGTGCAGGACGTGCTCTGGCCCGGGGTCCGCGGATCGACGCGGCGCCCGGAGCCGGCGTGGGGTGCGGAGCATGGCTGACTCCTCGGTCGGACGGCACGGAGAATGCCGTAGGCCGAGCGTAGGCAGGACGTAGGGCGACCTACGTCGTGCCCGCGGGTGAGGGGCTCGTGGGCGCCGCACACCCCTTCGTCGGAGGCGGCGCTCATGCATCGGCGGGAGAGGCCGAGCGCAGGACGGTGCCCCAGCCCGACGGGCTGGGGCACCGTGGCCGTTCCGGTGTCTAGCGCTGCAGTCGGGCCAGTCGGCGCAGAGCCGCTCCGGCCATCACCAGCATCGCCGACAGTGCGAGCAGTGGTCCCACGGGCTGGGGGCCCGTCATGGGCAGGGTCCGGACCACCGGGGCAGCTGCCTGGGGCTCAGAGGCCGACTCCGCGGGCGGCTCGACGCCGTGCGGCACGACGGGCTGGACGACCGGGGTCGAGGGAGTCGACGGGGGCTGGACCGGCGGCGTGCCACCGCCGTCGCCGCCTCCGTTGTCGGAGCCGCCACCGCCGTTGCCACCGCCGTTGCCGCCTCCGTTGTCGGAGCCGCCACCGCCGTTGCCACCGCCGTTGCCGCCGCCGTTGCCACCGCCGTTGCCTTGGCCACCGTTCCCGTTGCCTTGACCGTTGCCGCCGCCGTTGCCACCACCGTTGCCTTGGCCACCGTTCCCGTTGCCCTGGCCGTTCCCGCCGCCGTTGCCGTTGCCCTGGCCGTTGCCGCCGCCGTTGCCACCGCCGTTGCCTTGACCGTTGCCACCGCCGTTGCCTTGGCCGCCGTTGCCGTTGCCCTGGCCGTTCCCGCCGCCGTTGCCGTTGCCCTGGCCGTTGCCGCCGCCGTTGCCGTTGCCCTGGCCGTTGCCGCCGCCGTTGCCGTTGCCCTGGCCGTTGCCGCCGCCGTTGCCGTTGCCCTGGCCGTTGCCGCCGCCGTTGCCGTTGCCCTGGCCGTTGCCGCCGCCGTTGTCGGAGCCGCCGCCGTTGTCGGAGCCGCCGGGGTTGCCATTGCCCTGGCCACCGTTCCCGGCGCCTCCGCCGTTGCCGTTGTCGGAGCCGCCGGGGTTGCCATTGCCCTGGCCACCGTTCCCGGCGCCTCCGCCGTTGCCGTTGTCGGTGCCGCCGCTCCCGTTGCCGTTGTTGCCCGGGTTGGCATTGGCGTTGCCGTTGTTGCCGTCATTGGCGTTGTCGCTGCCGTTCGAGCCCGGGGGCACGTCACCCTGGCCGTTGCCGTTGCCGTTGCCGTTGCCGTTGCCGTTGGTCGAAGCCGCGGTGTTCACGGCCGCGCCGGTGCTGCCCGATGCCGCCGCCGCGGTGACGCTGGGTGCGAGCACCATGGCTCCCGTCACGACACCTACTGCGAGCCTTTCCCCCCATGCGCCCCGTCGGTTGGACCTGTGAGCCATGTGAGCGCTCCCTTGACCGCAAGAGCACTGCCGACGTTCGGCACCCCGGCGGGGGTCATCCTCGAAGGGGTCTGCTCTGTAACGATCACGCTCGCATCGGTCAGGATTTGGTAAAGCCGGTTGCGGACGGCATCAACCGTTCTCGGGAAATCTCGACCGAATGGGTCGAGGGTGCGGGTCGCCCCAACGGCCGACCCAAACGGGGGTGATCCGGCCTTGACGGGCAAGCCACCGAAACCGGGCCCGGCCGTCTCAGGCGGTGGGCTCCAGGACGGTCATCCGGTGCGCGGCGCGAGTGAGCGCCACGTAGAGGACCCGGACGCCACCGGGCGACTCGCGGGTGATCTCCGCGGGGTCGAGGATCACCGTCGCGTCGTACTCCAGGCCCTTGGTGGACATCGGGTCGACGACGTACACGCGCTCCGAGGCGTGCTTGGCGAGCGGGGCGGCAAGGTCCTCCCAGGCGCGCGGCGTGATGACCGCGATCGAGCCTTCGACCTCGCCGAGCAGGTCTTCCACGGCGTCGACCAGCCGGTGCTCCAGCTCGGCCACGGGCGTACGGACCTCGCGGGGCTGGACCCCGGTCTCGCGCACCGCCTGCGGGATGTCGGCGTCGGCCACCTCGCGGCGCACGACGACCGCGGCGTAGTCGAAGATCTCGCGGGCGTTGCGGTAGTTGGTGTCCATGTGGAACGTCCGGCGCTGCTGGGTGCCGAACGCCTCGTCCCGGGCGCGCAGCGACTCCGCGCCGTCCGGCCACGAGCTCTGTGCCGCGTCGCCGACGACGGTCCACGAGGCCCACCGGCCCCGGCGCCCGAGCATCCGCCACTGCATCGGTGAGAGGTCCTGGGCCTCGTCGACGAGGACGTGGGCGTACTCCTCCGGCCGCCCGATCCGGCCGTACATCAGGCGGTCGTGCATCGAGTGCGGCGCGACCTCCGACTGGCGCGGCGTGCCTGACGGGGTCAGCCGCTGGGACTGCACCTCCGCCACGCCGTAGTGCGACAGGTCGTCGAGCTCCTCGATCTCGTAGAACCCGCGCTCCTCGCGCGGCGCCTCCTTCATCGCACCCAGCCGGGCGGCGAGGTCGTCGATAAGCGCGACGTCGGCGACCGACCACTGACCGGTCTCCAGCGCCACCTGCATCGAGTCGACGAGCACGTCGACCTCGGCCGGGGAGAGCAGCCCGTGGGCGTAGCGCTGGGCGCGCTCCCGGTCGGCGAGCCAGAGCAGCACCTCGCGGGGGTCGACCGGACGCCACCACTTCTGCATGAACGCGTCGACCTCGAGGTGGTCGGTGAACCGGTCGAGGAAGTCGGACTTCTCGCCGTGCCGGTCGCTGGCCCACGCCGCCTCGGCGAGCGCCTGCTCGGCGGCCTCCCAGGCGAGGTTGCGCTGGTGGTGGCGCAGCACCTGGCTGCGGACCCGGTTGAGGACCGGCGCGTCGAGGCGGATCGGCCGGCCGCCGATGAACGCCCGGAACTGGGTCGGCGCGTCCGGGGTGAGGTCGCGCGCGGCCCGGGAGAGCACGCGGCGGATCCGCAGCGACCCCTTGATCGCCGCCGCCTCGTTGGAGTCGAGCCGCTCGGTGGTGACCCCGTCCACGACGTCACCGAGGGAGCGCAGCGTGACCGTCTCCTCACCCAGTGAGGGCAGCACCCGCTCGATGTATGCCGTGTAGGCGGCAGAGGGGCCGGCCACCAGGATGCCGCCGCTCTCGAACCGACGGCGGTCGGAGTAGAGCAGGTAGGCGGCGCGGTGCAGGGCCACCACGGTCTTGCCGGTGCCCGGGCCGCCGGTGATCTCGGTGATGCCACGGGCCGAGGCACGGATCGCCTCGTCCTGGTGGCGCTGGATGGTGGCCACGATGTCGCGCATCTGCGCGCCACGGCTGCGGGTCAGCGCGGCCATGAGGGCGCCGTCACCGACGACGACCATGCCCTCGGGGGCCTCCGGGACCATGAGGTCGTCCTCGACCCCGATCACGTCGGCGCCCTTGCAGCGCAGCACCCGCCGGCGCAGCACACCCATCGGGTCGACCGGGGTGGAGCGGTAGAACGGCGCCGCGGCCGGGGCGCGCCAGTCGATGACCAGCGGCTCGTAGTCGTCGTCGCGGACCCCGAGGCGGCCGACGTAGCGGACCTCGCGGTCGTCCGTGCCGGGGCGGGTCTCGTGCACCAGGTCGAGCCGGCCGAAGACCAGGCCTTCGTACTGCGTGTCGAGCGTCGTCCGGCGGCGGGCGGCGTTGAAGACCAGCGCGTCCCGCTCGAACAGGCCGGTCAGCTCCTCCTCGCGCACGTCACCGGTGCGGTCGGTGCGGCCGCGCGCCAGGCCCTCGGCCTCGACCAGCGAGGCGCGCTCGGCCGCCTTGCCCAGCTCGGCGTAGACACGGTCGACGTGCGCCTGCTCGACCGCGATCTCGTGGGCGACCTCCGCCGAGGGCTGCTTCGGCTGGTGGTTCGACTGGTCCGGCACGGTCACGTTCTCCGCCTGTCGGCTCGTGGTGGGGTCAACGGGGTCGCACGCCAACGTGCGAACGCACGAGTCTAATCTGCCCGCGTGTCCACATCAGGCGTTCGCCCACCGTCAGGGGAGCCACTGGTCGGCTCCGTCGTCCGTCTCGACGTCACCACCCCCGACGACGCGCCCGGCCTCTTCGCCGCGCTCGACGACGAGCGGGTCTGGGCGAAGGGCTACGGGGGAGGCCCGGCCGGGCGCCCCGCGGACGCCGAGGCGATGCACGCCTGGGTGGCGCGCTCCCTGGCGAACGCCCGGGAGACCGGCCGCACGGCATACACGTTGCGCCTCGTCACGGACGGCGACCTCGGTGCCGCGGGCACCGTGGTGGGCACGACGAGCCTGGGCGACATCGACCTGGGCAACGAGCGCGCGCACCTGGGCTGGACGGCGTACGGCCCCCGGTGGTGGGCGACCGCGGTCAACCCCGAGGCCAAGCTGCTGGTCCTGCGGCACGCGTTCACGGACTGTGGGTTCGGGCGGGTCAAGATCCAGACCGACCTGCTCAACGACCGCTCCCAGGCCGCGATCGCCAAGCTCGGCGCCACCCGCGAGGGGGTCCTGCGGCGGCACATGCGGCGGGCCGACGGGTCGTTCCGCGACACCGTGGTGTTCAGCATCCTGCGCGAGGAGTGGCCGACCGTGGAGGAAGGGCTGGTCGCGCGGATACGCTCGCTGGCATGACCGACGTCGCCGCCCAGCCCACCGCCGACGAGCTCGCCCCGCCCACCCCGGTCATCGACCGTGACGCGGCCCGGCGGGCCTACGACGACGACCGGGCCCACGTGTTCCACTCCTGGTCCGCCCAGGGAGCGCTGACCCCCATGGTGGTGGCCGCGGCGCAGGGCTGCTGGCTGTGGGACGGCGAGGGCAACCGCTACCTCGACTTCTCCTCCCAGCTGGTCAACACCAACATCGGCCACCAGCACCCGGCGGTCGTCGCGGCCATCCAGGAGCAGGCGGGCCGGCTGTGCACCATCGCTCCGCAGCACGCCAACGACGTCCGCAGTGAGGCGGCGCGGCTGGTCACCGAGCGGGCCCCGCAGGGACTGGACCACGTCTTCTTCACCAACGGCGGCGCCGAGGCCATCGAGAACGCCGTGCGGATGGCACGGCTGCACACCGGCCGGCGCAAGGTGCTCTCCCGCTACCGCAGCTACCACGGGCACACGCAGGCGGCGATCCACCTGACCGGCGACCCGCGCCGCTGGCCCAACGACTCCGGCGCCGAGGGCGTCGTGCACTTCGTCGGCCCGTTCCTCTACCGCTCGCAGTTCCACGCCACCACCGAGGCCGAGGAGTCCGAGCGCGCCCTGGCGCACCTGGCCCACGTGGTCGAGATGGAGGGGCCGGCCACGATCGCGGCGATCGTGCTGGAGACCATCCCCGGCACCGCCGGCATCATGACCCCGCCGCCCGGCTACCTCGCCGGGGTGCGCGAGCTGTGCGACCGACACGGGATCCTGCTCATCCTGGACGAGGTCATGGCCGGCTTCGGGCGCACCGGCGAGTGGTTCGCCCTCGACGGCATCGACGGCGGCGTCACCCCCGACCTCATCGCCTTCGCCAAGGGGGTCAACTCCGGCTACGTGCCGCTCGGCGGCGTGATCCTGAGCAACGCCGTGTACGAGACGTTCCGCGAGCGCCCCTACCCCGGCGGCCTGACCTACTCGGGCCACCCGCTGGCCTGCGCCGCCGCGGTGGCGACGATCCGCGCCATGGAGCAGGACGGCATCGTCGACCACGCCCGCCGGATCGGGCAGGACGTCCTGGGCCCGGGCCTGCGCGAGCTGGCCGCCCGGCACGCCGTCATCGGCGAGGTCCGCGGCCGGGGCGTGTTCTGGGCCCTGGAGCTGGTCGCCGACCGGGAGACCCGTGAGCCGCTGGTGCCCTACAACGCATCGGGCGCGGCCGCGAAGCCGATGAACGACCTCGTCGCTGCGTGCAAGCGCCGCGGCCTGCTGCCGTTCGTCAACATGAACCGCCTCCATGTCGTCCCGCCGTGCATCGTCACCGAGGCGGAGGCCCGGCTCGGCCTGCGCCTGCTCGACGAGGCGCTGGCCGAGGTCTTCGGCGGCTAGTCCGGCTGGTCCCGGCTGGTCCCGGCTGGTTCCGGCGAGACCCGCTAGATCAGCCCACGCCGGGCGGCCTGCACGCCGGCCTGGAAGCGGGTGCCCGCGCCGAGCTGGTCCATCAGCGCCCGCACCCGGCGCTCGACCGTGCGCTGGGAGACGCCGGTCTGCCGGGAGATGGTCGCGTCGGAGGCGCCGCCGGCCAGCAGCGACAGGATGTGCAGGTCGCGCTTGTCGACCCCCTGGGCCGACATCCGTGAGGTGGGGATGGCCAGGCGCCAGATGGCGTCGAGCGTGGCCCCCAGCGCGAGCACCAACGGCCGGGAGCGGATCAGCAGCGACCCGTGCCCGCTCTCGTCGTACGACGACAGGTCGAGCACCGCGGCGGTGTCGTCGACCACCACGGCGGAGAACGGCAGGTCGTAGGTGAACCGGTACTTCTCCCCGCCCTCGGCGCGGGCCGCCAGGACCTCGCTGGCCTTGTCCCACTCCAGCACCTTGGCGTCGTAGGTGGTCCGCAGGCTGAGCTCGATGCCCTCGGAGGAGTAGCTGCGGTCCCGGTGGCTCGACAGGGGTGCGTCGAACAGCACCCGGGTGCGGGGCGAGATGTTGCGCGCGGTGCGCAGCGAGTGCGTGGCCGTGGCCACGATCTCGGCGGTGGCGGTGTGGAGGTCGTCCAGGGAGTTCAGCACCGAGATGCCCTCCAGCCGTCGGGCGCTGTCGGTGCGGGCCTGGTAGTAGACCTGGCTGAGCTCGTGCGCCGCGGAGCGGGCTTCGCGGGCACGGCGCTCGAGGTTGACCGCGTGGGCCGGCAGCGCCACGTCGGGCGGGGTCGGGTCCCAGCTGCCGTCGGCATGGACGTCGACCAGTCCGCGCTGCGCCAGGATGCGGACCACCCGGTCGACCGCCTCGCCCTCGATGCCCTGCGCGACGAGCAGCTCCCGGGTGGGGTGGGCGTGCTGGAGGATGGCCAGGTAGACGCGCGTGACCAGGCCTTCGGTGACCGCGTCGGGCGGTTCGGACGCCAGACCGGGGGTGCGGTTGGCGAAGTGTGGGGCCTTCACCACGGCGGTGCCTCCTTCGGTTCCCAGTGCACCCCAGCCCCAACGGGTGGGGGGCCGGTCGAGGTGGCGGGATACCGACATTGACTGTAGTCCGCCAGTCAAAGGGCTTACACCCCTTCGTGATCTTTGCGAGAGTGATGTCAGCCGGCTAGACCGGCCGAGGCGCGAAGAGTCGCCGGTCCCCCCGCCGGGCGACCACGCGCTGGTCGCGGCGTCCCCGGGAGAAGCCCCCCCTGCCTCCCGGGGACGCCGCGCACATCATTTTTCGCCCCCTTCACCGCCGGTATGCCGGGTCGGCCACCTCGCCGTGCCACCCCGGACCGCCGCCGCGGCGGCTCCCTTAGGCTCTCGCGGGTGAAGGTTCTCGTCATCGGATCCGGTGCCCGCGAGCACGCCATCGTCCGCGCCCTGACCGCCGACCCCGCGGTCGATGCCGTCATCGCCGCCCCGGGCAACCCGGGGATCGACACGATCGCGCTGTGCCGCGACCTGCCAGGCGGCCTGCTCGACGGCCCCGGCGTCGCCCACCTCGCCGCCGAGGTGCACGCCGACCTCGTCGTCATCGGGCCGGAGGCGCCGCTGGTCGCCGGCGTCGCCGACGCCGTGCGCGCCCGCGGGATCGCCTGCTTCGGTCCGACCGCGCAGGCCGCCCGGCTCGAGGGCAGCAAGGCGTTCGCCAAGGAGGTCATGGCCGCCGCCGGCGTGCCCACCGCGCTGGCCCACGTGTGCACGAGCCTGGACGAGGTGACCGACGCGCTGGACGCGCTCGGCGCCCCCTACGTGGTCAAGGACGACGGCCTGGCCGCCGGCAAGGGCGTCGTGGTCACCCGGAGCCGCGCGCAGGCGGTCGCCCACGCGGCGCAGTGCCTGGCCAAGGAGGGCGGCCGGGTCGTCGTCGAGGAGTACCTCGACGGGCCCGAGGTGTCGCTGTTCTGCCTGACCGACGGCACGACCGTCGTGCCGCTGACGCCGGCGCAGGACTTCAAGCGGGTCGGCGATGGGGACGAGGGGCCCAACACCGGCGGCATGGGGGCCTACTCGCCCCTGGACTGGGCCCCCGAGGGCCTGGTCGCGGACGTCGTCGCCCGGGTGGCCCAGCCCACGGTGGACGAGATGCGTCACCGCGGGACGCCGTTCGCCGGGGTGCTCTACGTCGGCCTCGCGCTGACCTCCCGCGGGCCGCGCGTCGTGGAGTTCAACGCCCGCTTCGGCGACCCCGAGACGCAGGTCGTCCTCGCGCGCCTGGCCACCCCGCTCGGCGGGCTGCTGCACGCCTGCGCCACCGGCACCCTCGACCAGGTGGGCGAGCTGCGCTGGCACCCCGAGCACGCCGTCACCGTCGTCATCGCCTCCAAGGGCTACCCCGACAGCCCCCGCACCGGCGACGAGATCCACGGCCTGGACCAGGTCGGCGACGAGGCCTGGGTCCTGCACGCCGGCACGGCGCCCGGGCGCGAAGGCGCCGTGGTGTCCGCGGGCGGGCGGGTGCTGTCCGTCGTCGCCATGGGCGGCGACCTCGGGGAGGCCCGCGACCGCGCATACCGGGCGGTCGACCGGATCAGCCTCGACGGCTCGCACCACCGCACCGACATCGCGCTCGCCGCGCAGCGCGGCGAGGTCTCCGTCCCCACCCAACCTACCGCCTGACCCACCGCGTCTTCACCGGTCGCGCACCGCAGGAGGGCGGGCTGCGAGGATGGGGGCATGACGTCGGTCGTCCCCACCTCGCCGCCCGCCCTGCCCGGCTTCGCCCACGTCTACTCGGGCAAGGTCCGTGAGCTGTACGCCCCGGTCGACCCCGGCACGGGGGAGGCCCGCGAGGACCAGCTCCTGCTCGTGGCCTCCGACCGGATCTCGGCCTACGACTTCATCCTCGACACCGAGATCCCCGACAAGGGCGCGGTGCTGACCCAGCTGTCGCTGTGGTGGTTCGAGCAGCTCGCCGACATCCTGCCCAACCACGTCATCTCCACCGACGTGCCGGCCGCGGTCGCCGGCCGGGCGGTGCTCGTGCGCCGGCTGCAGATGGTCCCGGTCGAGTGCATCGGGCGGGCCTACCTCACCGGCAGTGGCCTGGCGGAGTACCGCCAGACCTCCTCGGTCTGCGGCGTCCCCCTGCCGGCGGGGCTGGAGGACGGCTCGAAGCTGCCGGAGCCGATCTTCACGCCCACCACCAAGGCGCCGGTGGGCGAGCACGACCAGCCGATGACCTACGCCCAGGTCGAGGCGGAGCTGGGGGCCGACCTGGCCTCCCGGGTGCGCGACCTCACCACCGCGATCCTGGCGCGCGGCAACGCGGTGGCGGCGGAGCGCGGGATACTCCTGGCCGACACCAAGGTGGAGTTCGGGCTGGACCCGGCCGCCGCGGACGAGCACGGCCGGCCGGGCATCGTCCTGGCCGACGAGGTGCTCACCCCCGACTCCTCGCGCTTCTGGCCGGCCGACCAGTGGCAGCCGGGCCGGGCGCAGCCGTCCTACGACAAGCAGTTCGTCCGCGACTGGCTGACCTCCCCGGCCAGCGGCTGGGACCGCCACTCCGGCGAGGCCCCGCCGCCGCTGCCCGAGGCGATCGTCGAGCAGACCCGGACCAAGTACGTCGAGGCGTACGAGGCGCTGACCGGGCGCCGGTTCGGCTGAGCGGCGGACCGGCCGCCCGCCGGGTGGACGCGCCGTCGGGGCCCCTGACGTCGGCGGTTATCCTCAGGGCGACCCCGCACGCCAGGCCCGGCAGGGCCGCGCCCCGAGGAGCACCTCGCATGGGAACCGTCGTCATCGACGTGATGCTGAAGTCCGAGATTCTCGATCCCCAGGGGCAGGCCGTCGCCGGCGCACTCCCGCGGCTCGGGTTCACCCAGTTCACCGACGTCCGCCAGGGCAAGCGGTTCGAGCTGACCGTCGACGGCGAGGTGACCGGGGAGGTCCTCGCCGCCGCCCGCGAGGCGGCCGAGAAGCTGCTGTCCAACCCGGTCATCGAGGACGTCGTCCGCGTGGCCGAGCTGACCGACGAGACCGCCGGGCAGCCCGCATGAGGATCGGGGTCGTCACCTTCCCCGGGTCGCTGGACGACCACGACGCGACCCGGGCGGTCCGGGTCGCCGGCGGTGAGCCCGTCGCCCTGTGGCACGGCGACGCCGACCTGCACGGCGTCGACGCCGTCGTGCTCCCCGGAGGCTTCTCCTACGGGGACTACCTGCGCTGCGGGGCCATCGCCCGCTTCGCCCCGGTCATGGACGTGCTCGTGCCCGCCGCGAAGGGGGGCCTCCCGGTGCTCGGCATCTGCAACGGCTTCCAGGTGCTCTGCGAGTCGCACCTGCTGCCCGGCGCGCTGATCCGCAACGACCACCGCAAGTTCGTCTGTCGCGACCAGGTGCTGCGGGTCGAGAACACCGCCACCGCCTGGACCTCCGACTTCGAGCAGGGCCAGGAGATCACCATCGTGCTCAAGAACGGCGAGGGCGGCTTCGTGGCCGACCAGCGCACGCTCGACGAGCTCGAGGGCGAGGGCCGGGTGGCGTTCCGCTACGTCGTGCGCGACGGCGACGGCCTCGGCGGCCGCAACCCCAACGGCTCCTACCGCGACATCGCCGGTGTCACCAACGAGCGTGGCAACGTCGTCGGCCTCATGCCGCACCCGGAGCACTGCGTCGAGCCCGGCTACGGCCCCTCGCTCGACGGCCTGCCCTTCTTCACGTCCGTCCTGACCTCGGTGGTGAACGCGTGAGCACCCTGGAGACCAGCCACAGCAAGCCCGCGCTCGACACCGTCTCGGCGGCGTCCGGCACGCCGGAGGTCGAGCAGCCCTGGGCCGAGCTGGGCCTCAAGCCCGACGAGTACCAGCGCATCCGCGACATCCTCGGGCGGCGCCCCACCAGCTCCGAGCTGGCGATGTACTCGGTCATGTGGTCGGAGCACTGCTCCTACAAGTCCTCCAAGGTCCACCTGCGCCAGTTCGGCGACAAGACCACCGACGCGATGCGCGAGAAGCTGCTCGTCGGCATCGGCGAGAACGCCGGCGTCGTCGACATCGGCGACGGCTGGGCGGTGACCTTCAAGGTCGAGAGCCACAACCACCCCTCCTACGTCGAGCCCTACCAGGGCGCGGCCACCGGCGTCGGCGGCATCGTCCGCGACATCATGAGCATGGGCGCGCGCCCGCTGGCCGTGATGGACCCGCTGCGCTTCGGTGCCCTGGACCACCCCGACACCCACCGCGTGCTGCCCGGCGTCGTCGCCGGCGTCGGCGGCTACGGCAACTGCCTGGGCCTGCCCAACATCGGCGGCGAGGTCGTCTTCGACTCCTGCTACCAGGGCAACCCGCTGGTCAACGCCCTGTGCGTCGGCGCGATGCGGGTCGAGGACATCCACCTGGCCAAGGCCTCCGGCGTGGGCAACAAGGTCGTCCTGTTCGGCGCGAAGACCGGCGGCGACGGCATCGGCGGCGTGTCCGTGCTCGCCTCGGAGACCTTCGACGAGGGCGGCCCGACCAAGCGCCCCGCGGTGCAGGTCGGCGACCCGTTCGCCGAGAAGGTGCTCATCGAGTGCTGCCTGGACCTGTATGCCGCGCACGTGGTCGACGGCATCCAGGACCTCGGCGGCGCCGGCCTGTCCTGCGCGACCAGCGAGCTGGCCTCCAACGGCGACGGCGGCATGCGGGTCCACCTCGACCTGGTCCCGCTGCGCGACGCGTCCCTGCGCCCTGAGGAGATCCTCATGAGCGAGTCGCAGGAGCGCATGATGGCCGTCGTCGAGCCCGGCAAGCTCGAGGAGTTCCTCGCGATCACCCGCAGGTGGGATGTCGAGGCCACGGTCATCGGCGAGGTCACCGAGGGTGACCGGCTCGAGGTGCTCTGGCACGACGAGGTCATCGTCGACGTGCCGCCGCGCTCGGTGGCCCACGACGGCCCGGTCTACGAGCGCCCGCTGGCGCGGCCGGCATACCTCGACGGCCTGCAGGCGGCCGGTCCGCAGGACCTGCCGCGCCCGGGCACCGGTGACGAGCTGCGCGACACCCTGATCCGCCTCATCGGCTCGCCCAACCTGTGTGACAAGTCGTGGGTGACCGACCAGTACGACCGCTACGTCCGCGGCAACACCGCCCTGGCGATGCCCGACGACGCCGGCGTCGTGCGGGTCGACGAGGAGAGCGGCCGCGGGGTCGCCATCTCCACCGACTGCAACGGCAAGTTCGCCAAGCTCGACCCGTATGCCGGGGCGCAGCTCGCGCTGGCCGAGGCCTACCGCAACGTGGCGACCGCCGGCGCGACGCCGCTGGCGATCACCGACTGCCTCAACTTCGGCTCGCCGGAGGACCCGGGTGTCATGTGGCAGTTCGCCGAGGCCGTGCGCGGCCTGGCCGACGGCTGCCAGCAGCTCGGCATCCCGGTGACCGGCGGCAACGTCTCGTTCTACAACCAGACCGGTGACGTGGCCATCCACCCGACCCCGGTCGTCGGCGTGCTCGGCGTCATGGACGACGTGGCCCGCCGCACCCCCTCGGGCTGGAAGACCCCCGGCCAGGTCATCTACCTGCTGGGCACGACCCGCGACGAGCTGGCCGGCTCGGAGTGGGCCAGCGTCATCCACGACCACCTCGGCGGGCTGCCCCCGCGGGTCGACCTGGACCTCGAGCGCCAGCTCGGCGAGATCCTCGTCAACGCCTCCCGCGACGGGCTCATCGACGCCGCGCACGACCTGTCCGACGGTGGCCTGGCGATCGCCCTGGCCGAGGCCGGCCTGCGCCACGGCGTCGGCGCCCGGGTCTGGCTCGAGGAGGTCTGCGAGCGCGACGGCGTCGACGCGTTCACGGCGCTGTTCAGCGAGTCCACCGCCCGTGCGATCGTTGCGGTGCCGCGCTCGGAGGAGGTGCGGTTCACCGACATGTGCTCGGCCCGCGGCTTCGCCCACGCGCGGATCGGCGTCGTCGACGACCAGACCGACGGCCTCGACGTGCAGGGCCAGTTCCAGCTCGGACTCGGCGAGCTGCGCGAGGCGCACACGGCGACCCTGCCGGCGGTCTTCGGCCGCTGACCACCCGGCATACCGGTACCTGACCGGACACGGCTCAACCCGCGAATCCGTCCCCCCGGGGGCGGATTCGCGGGTTGACGCGTGTTCGGTGGAGAGGGTGCGCGCTGGGCGGTCCGTCAGGGGCGCCGACCGGCGGCCAGCGCCTCGCCCACGACCAGGCCGAACGGCAGGTCGCCGCACGCGGTGAGGTGCAGGCCGGGCACCGTGGCGCCCTCCCACAGCCGGGCCAGCGGCAGCGAGCGCAGCAGGTCGCCCGTCACCACGCCGGGGGCGGAGGAGACCAGCACCCGGCCCTCGCGGCTGACGAACGCGGCCGGCCCCTCGACGAGGTCGAGCCAGCCCTCGGCCAGCTGCTCGACGTGGCGCACGTAGACGTCGCAGCCCACGACCCCGGCCAGCGCCTCGTCGCGGTGCACCGGCACGGTGAAGGTCAGGGTGTACTCGTCGGTGCACAGGTAGTCGACGTACGGCCCGGTGATGTGCCGCCGCCCGGTCGTGGCCGGCACCGCGAACCACGGCAGGGTCGTCCAGTCCCGGAAGGTGTCCCCGGCCGGGTCGGTCTCGACGACCAGCCGCTGCGGTGCGTCGCCCGGCTCGTCGGCGGTCCACCACTCCAGCCAGTACGCCGTGTCGTCCAGGGCCGCGGGCGCGGCCACGAAGCCGGCACCCACCACGGCGAGCTCGGTGTCGGCGAGCAGCCGGGTGGCCACGGGAGCGACCAGGCGCGCCATGCCGGCGGTGGTCGGCTCCTCGGCGAGCGCACGCCGGGTCGCGGCCTGAAGGGGCGCGAGGCCGGTGAAGTGGTCCTCGGCCCAGGCGAGGAGGGCGCCGGCCGCGCGAGCGGGGCCGTGAGCGGCCGTCGGGGCGAGGCTCATGGTCTCCACGGTAGGTCCGGCGAGGCTCATGCGCGTCGTCCTTGTGCCTGACGTCGCAGGCTGAGGGCCAGTCCGACCGCGTCGGCGACGTGCTCCTCGGCGAGGGTGCGCGCCCGGTCGGCGTGGCCGCGGCTGATCGCCCGGGTGAGCGTGCGGTGCGCGGTGCAGGCCGACTCGTGGGCGTCGCCGTCGTCGAGGGCCAGCCACAGCAGCGGGCCGACCTCGGACTGCAGCCGGATCTCCTCGCGGGTCAGCCGGGGCGACTGGGCCGCGGCGGCCACCTCGACGTGGAACTGGCCCTCGGCCCGGCGGCGCTCGCGGGCGGTGGCGGCGTTGTCGAGGTCCTTCATGGCCTCCTCCAGCCGGGCGAGGTCGTCGGGCCCGGCCCGCTCCGCGGCTAGCCGGGCCGCCGAGCCGGACAGGGCGGCGTAGTGGTCGCCGAGGTCGCGCAGGTCGCGCGGGGACACCTCCTCCAGCCGGGCCAGCAGGGCCGAGGCGGCCGGGTCGGGCGGCGCGGTGACGAAGCTGCCGCCGCCTCGGCCGCGGCGGGTCTCGACCAGCCCGCGGTGGCGCAGCGCGGTCAGCGCCTCCCGCACGGTGACCGTGGCGACGCCGAAGCGGGCGGCCAGGTCGGCCTCGCTGGGCAGCTGGGTGGCGTCGGGCAGCAGGCCCAGCGCGATGGCGTCGGACAGGCGCCGGGCGACGATCTCGGCGCGGCTCTCCTGGGCCAGGGGGGCGAAGACGGCGCTGCGGGCGCGCTGGCTCAGGTGCATGGCCTCCGGCACGTTGCGTCCTCCTCACCTCGCCGCGGTCCCCCGAAGGGTAGGCGACGGGCCGCGGGTCACGGTGTGGTCACTCGCCCTTTCGACCCTTGTGCAATGACCTATGAAGTCATACGTTAAGCGCCACGTCCAGAGCCTGTGGACCGATTTCCGCACGTCCCCACCTCGCACAGGAGCTCACCGATGGCGCAAGCAGCGACGCCCGGACAGCAGACCCGGTCGGCGGTGACCGCCCCAGCCATCCGCCTCGAGGCGGTGCGCAAGTCCTTCGGCGAGGTGGACGCGGTGCGCGGGGTGGACCTCGACATCGCCGACGGCGAGTTCTTCTCGATGCTCGGCCCGTCCGGCTCGGGCAAGACCACGGTGCTGCGGATGATCGCCGGGTTCGAGGCGCCGACCGGCGGCCGGATCGTGCTCGACGGCCAGGACGTCACCCGCGTGCCGCCGTTCGACCGCGACGTGAACACGGTCTTCCAGGACTACGCGCTCTTCCCGCACATGACCCTGGAGCAGAACGTCGCGTACGGGCTGCGGGTCAAGGGCGTGGGCCGCGCGGAGCGGCACCGGCGCGCCAACGAGGCGCTCGAGCGGGTGCAGCTGCCCGGCTTCGGCGCGCGCCGCCCGTCCCAGCTCTCCGGTGGGCAGCGCCAGCGTGTGGCCCTTGCCCGCGCCCTCGTCAACGAGCCCAAGGTGCTCCTGCTCGACGAGCCGCTCGGCGCGCTCGACCTCAAGCTGCGCCAGCAGATGCAGGTCGAGCTCAAGGCGATCCAGCGCGACGTCGGCATCACCTTCGTCTTCGTCACCCACGACCAGGAGGAGGCGCTGACCATGAGCGACCGGATCGCCGTGTTCAACAACGGCCTGGTCGAGCAGGTCGGCACCGCCACGGAGGTCTACGAGCAGCCGAAGACCCCGTTCGTGGCCGGGTTCGTCGGCACCACGAACCTCGTCGACGGGTCCGCGGCCGAGATCCTGTTCGGCCAGCGGGGCACCTGGAGCATCCGCCCGGAACGGGTGCGCGTGGTCGACCGGTCCACGGGGGCCGGCCCGACCGAGCGCAGCGTCGACGGCACCGTGCGCGAGGTGGTCTACCTCGGCTCGGCCATCCGGCTGCTCGTGGACACCCCGGCCGGCACCTCCCTGGTGGCCACCCAGCCCAACCTGGCCACCGCACACACCCAGCTCGACGACTGGCTGGGCCGCCCGGTCCGCCTCGTCTGGCACCAGGACCACGCCCACCGCGTCGGCGCGGCCTGAGCCCTCCCGTCACCACCCGGAACACCTTGGAGGTCACCATGTTCAAGCCCCGACCGCTCGCGGCGGCCGTCGCCGCCGTCGGTGCGCTCGCGCTGGCGGCGTGCGGCTCGTCCACCAGTGGTGGCAGCAGCGCCGGCGGATCCACCCGTCAGCCCCCGCCCAAGGTCGCCATGGCCCAGAAGGTCGGGCCCGGCGAGGGCCAGCTCAACGTCGTGGCGTGGGCGGGCTACGCCGAGGACGGCTCCAACGACCCGACCCAGGACTGGGTGCACCCGTTCGAGAAGGCCACCGGGTGCCAGGTCAACGTCAAGGTCGCCAACACCTCCGACGAGATGGTCACCCTGATGCACACCGGCGACTACGACGTGGTCTCCGCCTCCGGTGACGCCACGCTGCGGATGATCTACTCCGGCGACGTGGCCCCGGTGAACACCGCGCTGGTGCCCAACTACGCGACGATCTTCCCGTTCCTCAAGGACCGCGACTGGAACTCGGTCGAGGTCAACGGCAAGCGCCAGATGTACGGCATCCCGCACGGCTGGGGCGCCAACCTGCTCATGTGGAACGAGGGCGTCGTCAAGACCCCGCCGACCTCGTGGGGCGCGGTCTTCGACCCGAAGTCGCCGTACAAGGGCAAGATCACGGCCTACGACTCGCCGATCTACATCGCCGACGCGGCGCTCTACCTCATGAAGACCAAGCCCGACCTGGGGATCAAGAACCCGTTCGCGCTGGACGACAAGCAGTTCAAGGCCGCAGTCGACCTGCTCAAGGCCCAGCGCCCGCTCATCGGGGAGTACTGGGCCGACTACACCAAGGAGGTCCAGGCCTTCGAGTCCGGCACCTCGGTGATCGGCACGACCTGGCAGGTCATCACGAACCTCGTCCAGTCCGACAAGAAGGTCAAGGTCAAGGCGATCGTGCCGACCGAGAACTCCACCGGCTGGTCGGACACGTGGATGGTCTCCTCGAAGTCCAAGCACCCGAACTGCTCCTACCAGTGGATGAACTACATCGTCTCGCCCAAGGTCAACGCCCAGGTCGCGTCGTGGTTCGGTGAGGCGCCGGCGCAGTCCGGGGCGTGCACGCAGCCGGGCATGCAGGAGCAGTGCGCGACGTACCACGCCGCGGACAAGGCCTACTCGGACAACATCTACTACTGGACCACGCCGACGAAGGCCTGCCTGGATGGGCGCACCAACGTGACCTGCGTCGACTACAGCAAGTGGACCCAGGCCTGGACCGAGATCAAGGGCTGACCGTATGCCGGGTCGTTCCGTCTCCCGCGTGCTCCACCAGCACCCGCGGCTCCGGCTGGGAGGGCTGCTCTCCCTGCCGGGGCTGTGGCTGGTGGTCGCCTACCTCGGGTCGCTCGCGGCCATGTTCGTCACCGCGGTCTGGACGACCGACACGTTCACCGGCGAGATCATCCGGCAGTTCACGTGGGAGAACTTCCAGACCCTGCTGTCGGACTCCGTCTACCGCACCGTCGCGCTGCGCAGCCTGGGCGTGGCGGCGGCCGTGACGGTGGTCGACGCGCTCATCGCGCTGCCGATCGCGTTCTACATGGCCAAGGTCGCCGGGTCGCGTGCCCGTCAGGTGATGGTCGTCGCCATCCTGACCCCGCTGTGGGCCAGCTACCTGGTCAAGGCGTACTCGTGGCGGATCATGCTCGGCGACAACGGAGCGATCAACTGGGCGCTGGGGCCGTTCGGGATCCACGGACCCGGCTACGGGTTGGTCGCGACCGTGCTGACCCTGGCCTACCTGTGGCTGCCGTTCATGATCCTGCCGGTCTACGCCGGGCTGGAGCGCGTGCCCGACTCCCTGCTGGAGGCCTCGAGCGACCTCGGGGCGTCGTCCACGAGGACGTTCCGCTCGATCGTCATGCCGCTGCTGTTCCCGGCCCTGGTGGCCGGGTCGATCTTCACGTTCTCGCTGAGCCTGGGTGACTACATCACGGTCAAGATCGTCGGCGGCGCCACCCAGCTGTTCGCCAACGTCATCTACGACAACATCGTGACCGCCAACAACCTGCCGTTCGCCGCCGCCGCGGCCACGTTCCCGGTGCTGGCCATGGTCATCTACCTGCTGCTCGTCCGGCGCACCGGCGCCCTGGACAACCTGTGAGGAGCGCCCCGTGATCCTGTCCACCCGCGCCAAGTTCCTGCTGCGGGTCGCCGTGGTGCTCGGGCTCGCCGTGATCTACGTGCCGCTGCTCGTGGTGCTGGTCAACAGCTTCAACACCTCCCGCACCTTCGGCTGGCCGCCCTCGGGGTTCACGCTGGAGTGGTGGCAGCGGGCCGCGGCCAGCGAGGGCGTGCTCAACGCGGTGGCCACCAGCGTCAAGGCGGGTCTCGGTGCCACCGCCATCGCCCTCGTCCTCGGGACGATGGCGGCGTTCGCCGTCCAGCGGTTCCGCTTCTTCGGGCGCGAGTCGGTGTCGTTCCTGGTGCTGCTGCCGATCGCGCTGCCGGGCATCGTCACCGGCATCGCGCTGAACAATGCCTTCCGGTCCCTGCTCGGCGGGCTCAGCCTGATGACGGTGATCATCGGCCACGCGACGTTCTGCATCGTCGTGGTCTACAACAACGTCCTCGCCCGGCTCCGCCGCAGTGGCACGTCGCTGGAGGAGGCCTCGGCCGACCTGGGGGCGGGCCTCGGCCAGACGTTCCGGCTGGTCACCCTGCCGGTGATCCGCTCGGCGCTGTTCGCCGGCGGCCTGCTGGCGTTCGCGCTGTCCTTCGACGAGATCATCGTGACCACGTTCACCGCCAGTCCGGGGGTGCAGACCCTGCCGCTGTGGATCTTCGGCAACCTGTTCCGCCCCAACCAGGCGCCCGTGGTCAACGTCGTGGCGGCGGTGCTCATCGTCGTCTCGTTCGTGCCGGTCTACCTCGTGCAGCGCATCGGCGGCGGCGAGAGCGCCGGCGGCCGCATCTGACGAACCCACGTCTTCGACCGAACACCGCTTGGCCCGCGTTTCGGCCCCGATCGGGGCCGGGTTCGCGGGTCAACGCGTGTCCGGTGCCGCAGCCGGCGGTATGCCGGGTGGTGGGCTAGCGCACCCGCCACCCCTTCGCCGGTGGCGGGGGAGGGGACATCCCGGGGTCGGCGTCGGTGAACGGGCGGGCGGCCTGCACCATCCGCGCCAGCTCGGCCGCCCCGCGCACGCCGGCCGGGAACGGCATCCGGCGAACCCGGCGGAGCAGCTCGTCCTCATCGAGCGGTGCGCGTCCGGCGACCAGCACCGTGTTGCCGAACCGCCGGCCCTTGAGCACCTCCACGCTGGCGACCAGGGCCAGGTGCGGCAAGCTCGGCCGGGCCGCGGCGGCCACCCGGGCGACGTAGCGCAGCCCGGGCTCGTCGGCGAGGTTGGCCAGCAGCAGCCCGCCGGGCTTGAGCACGCGGGCCACCCCGGCCAGGAACTCGCTCGTGGTGAGCTCGGCGGGGACCCGGCCCGCGGCATACGCGTCGAGGACCACCACGTCCGCGCTGGCGTCGGCGAGCTGCCCGACGCCGGTGCGACCGTCCAGCGGGCGCACCCGGATGCGGTGCCTGCGGGGCAGTGGCAGCTCGCGGCGCACGGCCTCGGTGAGTGTGGTGTGCGGCTCGAGCACGATCTGCGGGGAGCTGGGGCGCTCGGCGTTGACCCAGCGCGCCAGGGTCATCCCGCCGCCGCCGATGTGGGTCACGCCGAGCGGTCCGGGCGGCAGCGTCTGCAGCACGCACGCGAAGTACTGCACGTAGTCGAAGACCAGGTGGGTCGGGTCGCCCGGGTCGACGTGCGACTGCGGGGTGTCGCCGAGCATGACCGTCACGCCGCCGCGCCCGTCGTCGTCCGGGACGAACCCGACCTCCTCGGCACTCAACTACGGACGCAGCATCGTCTTGATGGCGCGGCGCTCGTGCATCGCGGCGTAGCCCTCGGCGACCTCGGACAGCGGGATCTCGAGGTCGAACACGAGGCCGGGGTTGATCGCGCCGGAGAGCACGTCGTCGCGCAGCTGCGGGAGGTACTCGCGCACCGGGGCGATGCCACCGGCGAGGCCGACGTTGCGCACGAACATGTCGCGCAGCGGCAGCTCGATGCCGTGCGGCACCCCGACGTAGCCGACGGTCGCGCCGGGGCGGGCCACGGCGATCGCGGTCTTCATCGCCTGGTCCGTGCCGACGCACTCCAGCACCGCGTCCGCGCCGACGCCCTTGGTCAGCTCGAGCGCGGCCGCGATGCCCTCCTCGCCGCGCTCGGCGATGACGTCGGTGGCGCCGAACTCGCGGGCGATGGTCTGGCGGGCGGCGTGCCGCGACATGGCGACGACGCGGGCGGCACCCATGCGGTGCGCGGCGAGGACGCCGGAGAGGCCGACAGCGCCGTCACCCACGACGACGACGGTGTCGCCCTCGGAGACCTGCGCGGCGACCGCGGCGTGCCAGCCGGTGCCCATGACGTCGGACAGGCTCAGCAGCGAGGCGACCAGCGACTCGTCCGGGACCTCGGGGGTCGCGACGAGCGTGCCGTCGGCCAGCGGGACGCGGACGATCTCGCCCTGCCCGCCGTCGACGAGGCCGCCGTCGTGGTCGTGCCCGCCCCAGAACCCGCCGGTCGAGCAGGCGGACTGGATGCCGTTCTGGCAGTGCGGGCACGTGTTGTCGGAGTACATGAACGGCGCGATGACGAAGTCCCCCGGCTTGACCGAGGAGACGGATGAGCCGACCTCCTCGACGATGCCGACGAACTCGTGGCCGATCCGCGAGCCCTCGGTGATCGGGTTCTCGCCGCGGTAGGGCCACAGGTCGGAGCCGCAGATGCACGAGGCGGTGACGCGCACGATGGCGTCGGTCGGCGCGAGCAGGGTCGGCTCGGGCACGTCGGAGAGTCGGATGTCGAACGGGGCGTGGATCGTCGTGGCCTTCACAACCCGACAGCATCCGTGGCGAGGCGGACCCGATGCAAATGCGACGATGCGCGCATGCCTCCTCGTCGTCGCATCGCGCCCACCGCCGGACTGCAGGCGCTGCAGGTATGGCGCGCCGACCCGTCCGCGGCCGACCGCACCACCGTGGCCACCGCAGTCCGGTTCACCCTCGAGGAGCTGGCCGCCCGCGCACCGGGACGGACGCTGGAGGTCCGCGTCCCGCCATACGGCGCGGTGCAGTGCATCGAGGGGCCGACCCACACCCGGGGCACGCCGCCGAACGTCATCGAGACCGACGCGCCGACCTGGCTGGCCCTGGTGACCGGCGAGCTGGGCTGGGCCGACGCGGAGGCGGGAGGCAGCGTCCGGGCCAGCGGCCAGCGGGCGGACCTGTCCGGGCTGCTCCCACTGATAAGCAAAAGTTGAATGGTTGATAACCTCGGCTTATGCATCGTCGTCTCGCCGCCATCCCGCTTGCCCTGACCTCCGTCCTCGCCCTCGCCGCGTGTGGCTCGGGCAGCAGCGCGAAGACCGACACGGCGAGCGGCCTGGCCAAGGCCGGCGTCATCACGACCTGCACCCACCTGCCCTACCCGCCGTTCCAGTCCGAGCAGGGCGGCAAGGTCGTCGGGTTCGACGTCGACGTGGTCGACCGGGCGGCGAAGGACCTCGGGGTCAAGCAGGCCTTCCTCGACACCCCGTTCGAGAACTTCAAGACCGGCGCGTTCCTCAACACCCGGCAGTGCGACGTGGCCGCCGCGGGCATCACGATCACCGACGAGCGCAAGAAGAACGTCGACTTCTCCGAGCCGTACTTCGACGCCACGCAGGCGCTGCTGGTCAAGAAGGGCAGCAGCATCGCGAACCTCGCCGGCGCCAAGGGGCACAAGATCGGCGCCCAGACCCAGACCACGGGTGAGGAGTTCGCGACGAAGCAGGGGCTGGACCCGGTCTCGTTCGAGTCCAGCGACGCGCTGCTCAACGGCCTGCGCACCGGCCAGGTCGAGGCCGTCATCACCGACTACCCGGTCGTCGCCGGCTGGCTGAAGAAGCCCGACCTGGCCGCCGAGTTCGAGGTCAAGGACAACCTCAACACCAGCGAGCAGTACGGGATCATGGTCCGCAAGGGCAACACCAAGCTCGTCGCCGCGCTGAACAAGGCGATCGCGGAGATGAAGGCCGACGGGTCCTACAAGGCCAGCTACGAGAAGTGGATCGGCCCCTACGTCCCGGCCACAACGGCCACTTCGGCCACGAAGTAGCCGGTCGTGGCGCTCTCACCCCGCCAGCGACGACGGTGGTCGCGCGGCGCGCAGTATGCCGTGTTCGTCGCCGTGGTCGTGCTGGTCGCGGTCAAGGCCGACTGGGCGCAGCTGCAGAACCAGTTCGCCCAGGGCGACCTGGCCGGCCAGCTGTTCCCGGACATCATCACCGTCGCGCTGCGCAACACCGTCGTCTACACCCTCGCCGGGTTCGTCGTCGGCCTGGCGCTCGGCGTGGCCATCGCGCTGATGCGGCTCTCGTCGGTCGGGCCCTACCGGTGGTTCGCCACGGTCTACGTCGAGCTGTTCCGGGGGCTGCCGGCCGTCATCGTCTTCATCCTCATCGGCGTGGCCATCCCGCTGGCGTTCCCCACGGCCGTCATCCCCGGCGGGACCACCGGCAAGGTGGCGCTGGCGCTGGGACTCGTGGCCGCGGCATACATGGCCGAGACGATCCGTGCCGGCATCCAGGCGGTGCCGCGCGGGCAGGTGGAGGCGGCGCGCTCGCTCGGCTTCAGCCACGCGAAGGCGATGCGCTCGATCGTCATCCCGCAGGCGTTCCGCATCGTCATCCCGCCGATGGCCAACGAGCTCGTCCTGCTGTTCAAGGACTCCTCGCTGGTGCTGTTCTTCGGCGTGACCATCGCCGAGCGCGAGCTGACCGCGTTCGGGCGCAACCTGGCCAGCGAGAGCGCCAACTCGACGCCGATCCTGGTGAGCGGGCTGTGCTACCTGCTGCTGACCATCCCGCTGGGCTTCCTCGCCCGGTGGCTCGAGGCGAGGGGAGCCCGGTCCCGATGAGCACCGACACGACACCGGAGATCAGGCTCGCCGGCCTGCGCAAGAGCTTCGGCGACCTCGAGGTGCTGCGCGGCATCGACCTCGAGGTCACCAAGGGTCAGGTGGTCTGCGTCATCGGGCCGAGCGGGTCGGGCAAGTCCACGCTGCTGCGCTGCGTCAACCTGCTCGAGCAGCCGAGCGCCGGCACGGTCACGGTCGGCGGAGTCGAGCTGACCGACCCGGACGCCGACCTCGACCGGGAGCGGCGGCGGATCGGCATGGTGTTCCAGCAGTTCAACCTCTTCGGGCACCTGTCGGTGCTCGACAACGTCGCCCTGCCGCAGCGGCGGGTCCTCGGCACCGACAGGGCCACCGCCGAGCGGGTCGCTCGCGACAACCTGGCGCGGGTGGGCCTGGCGGACAAGGCGAGCGCCTTCCCCGCCCAGCTCTCCGGGGGCCAGCAGCAACGGGCGGCCATCGCCCGCGCCCTGGCGATGGGGCCGGAGGTGATGCTCTTCGACGAGCCGACGTCGGCGCTCGACCCGGAGCTGGTCGGCGACGTGCTGGCGGTCATGCGCTCGCTGGCCGAGGAGGGCATGACGATGCTGGTCGTCACCCACGAGATGAGCTTCGCCCGCGAGGTCGCCGACCGGGTGGTGTTCATGGACGGCGGCCACGTGGTCGAGGACGGCCCGGCGCGCCAGGTGATCGGGGACCCCCGGCACGAGCGCACCCGCGGGTTCCTGGCCCGCGTGCTCGACCCGGCTGCCGCCCCTCTGGAGGCCGGGGCAGACTGAGCCGCATGCGATTCGGCCTGACCATCCTGCCCGAGCACCGCTGGAGCGACGCCGCGCCGATGTGGCGGCAGGCCGACGAGTGGGGCTTCGACCACGCCTGGACCTATGACCACCTCACGTGGGCGGGGCTGCCGGACGAGCCGTGGTTCGGCACCACGCCGACGCTGACCGCGGCGGCGATGGTCACCGAGCGGGTCCGGCTGGGCACGTTCGTGGCCTCGCCGAACTACCGCCACCCGGTGACGTTCATGCGCGACCTGCTCGCCCTCGACGACGTCTCCGGCGGGCGGGTCATCGCCGGCCTGGGCACCGGCGGTGACCTCGACTCGCGCCTCCTCGGCGACCCGGGGCTGAGCGTGAGGCAGCGGGTCGACCGGTTCGAGGAGTTCGTGACCCTGCTCGACCGGGTGCTGACCGAGGACCACGTCGACCACGACGGGGAGTTCTTCCGGGCGCAGGACGCCCGCACGCTGCCCGGGTGCGTGCAGCAGCCGCGGATCCCGTTCGTCATGGCCGCCAACGGCCCGCGCTCACTGCGGCTGGCGGCGCGGTTCGGCGCCGGGTGGGTCACCACCGGCCCGAAGGTGGACGCGCTGGAGGAGTGGTTCACCGCCGTGGGTGCCCTCTCGGAGCGGCTCACGCAGACCCTGGCCGACGCCGGACGCGACGGCGAGGGCTTCGAGCGCTACCTCAACCTCGACTCCTCGCCGCAGTTCTCGATGGAGAGCGTCGGTGCGTTCGAGGACCTGGTCGGGCGGGCGGCCGAGCTCGGCTTCACCGACGTGATCAGCCACTGGCCGCGGCCCGAGGGCGTGTATGCCGGTCGGCGTGAGGTCCTGGAGCAGGTCGCCACCGAGGTCGTCCCCCGCCTCCGCGCCGACCTGCCCTGACGTCACCTTCACTCACCCGCCGAGAGGGACGTTTCTCGGGGTTGGGGACGCCCCAAACCCCGAGAAACGTCCCTCTCGGCGGGAGGAAACGGCGGTCGCGTCAGGCGAAGGGGAACAGCGCGATCGGGGGTGTGGTCGGACTCGTGGAGCCACCGGCGGGCTCCACCGTGATGCCGGCCCCGACCGCCTGGGCGGCGTCGCCGTCGAGCACCATGCTCACCTGCTTCTGGCTGCCCTCGGGCATGAGGCCGGCCCTGACCATGGTCCCGTCCTTGTGCTGGAGCCACACCTCGTAGACGTGGCCGGCCGGTGCGGCGGGCATGTTGTCGGCGATGATGACCGCCTTGCCCAGGCTCGGGGAGCGCACGATGGTCGCGCGGGCCCCGCCGAGGGTCTTGCCGAAACGCTGGGCGTCGGCGGATGCCAGGACACGCTGGGTGAGGTCGAGCGGCGTGCTGGACTGCTGCCACGGCTGCCACACCACGGCCAGGGCGAGCAGGGCCGCGGCGGCGACCCCGATCAGCCACCGGGCCGGCGTGGCGAGGCGGCGGGTCCGCCGTTGGGCGAGCTCGTCGGGGGCGGCGGAGGCAGCCGGGGCGTCCGGCGCCGGGTTGACCGGCTCCTTGGCCTCGGACACCGGCGCCTCGGGCGCCGGCACCACCACCACGGCGGGCTCGGCGAGCTGGAGGGCACCCTCGGGCCTGTCGACGACCGGCGGCAGGGGCCGCACGGAGGAGATGTCCCGCAGCACGGCGGCGCGCAGGGATGGCGGAGGGGTGACCTCGGTCAGGCCGGCGAGCTCGCCGGCCGCGGCGCGCAGGGTCGCGACCTCGTCGCGGCACTGGCTGCACACCGCGAGGTGCTGCTCGAACGCGACCCGCTCCTCGCCCTCGACCGCGTCGACGGCGTAGGCGCCGGACAGGCCGTGGATGTCGTCGTTCATGACTCGAGTCCTAGCGTGTCGCGCAGACGGATCAGGCCATCGCGGATGCGGGTCTTGGCCGTGCCGACAGGTAGTTCCAGCATGGCTGCCACCTCCCGATGTGTGTAGCCCCCGAAGTAGGCCAGCTCGAGCGCCCCGCGCTGGGCCTCGGTGAGCGTGTCCAGTGCCCGGCGCACCCGTTGGGCGTCCAGGCGGCGATGAGCCTCCTCGCTCGTGGCGTCGTAGGCCGGGGACTGGTTCCGGGCCTCGTACGCCGCGTCGCGTCGTCCCGCCGCCTCGGCCGACCGGACCCGGTCGACCGCCTTCCGGTGGGCGATGGTGAGCATCCAGGACAGGGCCGACCCGCGGTCGGCATCGAACCGGGCGCTCATCCGCCAGATCTCCAGGAACACGTCCTGGGTGACCTCCTCGGCCTGCGCGCGGTCGCGGACCACGCGCAGGACGAGGCCGAACAGGCGGGAGGAGGTCGCGTCATACAGCCGGGTGAAGGCCTGCTCGTCCCCGAGCGAGCAGCCCTTGAGCAGCTCCGCGAGCTCGGTGGGCCGGGCGTCGCCCGGGCCGCCGGAGGGCACACCCGTCCCCCCGAGCGACGGATCGACCGGAGGGACCAGTGCCATGCGGACCATGATGCTCTACCCGGGCAAATCCGCTCAGGCCTTGGGGACCAGGACGTTGTCGATGATGTAGACGGTGGCGTTGGCCGTCGGCACGTTGCCGCAGATGACCTTGGCGTTGCCGTCCACGGTGAAGTCCTGCCCGGAGCCGGCCACGGTGATCGATCCGCCGCCGAGGGTCTTGTGGGTGCCCGCGAGCTGCTCGGGGGTGAGCTTGCCGGCCACGACGTGGTTGGTCAGCACCTTGGTCAGCAGGCCCTTGGGGTCGGCCATCGCCTTGTTGAGGGTGGCCTTGTCGAGCTTGCCGAAGGCGTCGTTGGTCGGGGCGAAGACGGTGATGCCCTGGGCCGAGTTCAGCGTGTCGACCAGGCCGGCCTGCTTGACCGCGGTGACCAGGGTGGACAGCAGCGGGTTGTTGCTCGCGGCGGTGGCGACCGGGTCGGTGGCCATGCCGTTGAAGCTGCCCTTGCCGTCCTTCGGCACCGCCGAGCAGCTGGCGCCGAAGACCATGGCCGAGGCGTCGCTGGACGACGACATCGTGTCCGAGGGGCTCGAGGTCATCGAGTCGGAGGACGTCGAGGACGAGGAGCTGCTGGCAGCGTCGGTGCCGCTGTTGCCACAGGCTGCCAGGCCGAGCGGGAGGGCGAGGGCGAGGCCGGCGATGGCGCCGGCGTGACGGATCTTCATGACGAGGTCTCCTTGAGGCTGGTGTCCTGCTTGCACCGGTAGTTCGGTGCTGACCTGCGGTTGGATTGGTTTGATTCGCAAGAGTTTTCAGCGATCTGGTCGTGCTCAGCCGACCAGGACGATGACTTCCTGGATGCCGCTGGAACCGCTCGGGAACGGCGTGGCACGCTGGTCGGTCTGCACCGCACCGGTGCGGTCGACGGCGCGGGCGCGCAGCTGGTGACGGCCGGAGGTGGCCTTCCACGGCAGGTACCACTGGCGCCAGTAGTCGAGGCCCACGTCGGGGCCGAGGGTGGCCTTCTGCCACGGGCCGCCGTCGATGCTGACCTCGACCCCGGCGACCCCGCGGTGCTGCGCCCAGGCGACGCCGCCGATGGCGGTGGTGCCGGCCTGGATGGTCGACAGCGGTCGCGGGGCGTCGATGCGGGCCGAGGTCTTGATCGGTGCGTCGGTCGCCCACTTGCGGCGGGTCCAGTACGCCTGGTCCTTCGCATACGTGGTGGCCGTCAGCGTCGTCAGCCACTTGGTGGCACCGACGAAGCCGTACAGCCCCGGGGTGACGAGCCGGGCCGGGAAGCCGTGCTTGTCCGGCAGCGGCTTGCCGTTCATCCCGACCGCCACGAGCGCGTCGCGGCCGTCGCGGACGACCTTCATCGGGGTGCCGATGGTGAACCCGTCGACCGCGGTGCTCAGCAGCTGGTCCGCGTCGGCGTGGACGCCGGCCCGCTCGAGCAGGTCGGCCAGGCGCACGCCGAGCCAGCGGGCCGCCCCGACGTAGCCGCCGCCGACCTCGTTGCTGACGCACGTCATGGTGATGTCGCGCTCGATGAGGGGCATCGCGAGCAGGTCGCGGTAGCTGAAGGTCAGCTCGTGGTCGACCATCCCGGTGATGCGCAGCCGCCAGCGGTCGGCGCTCACCCGGGGCACGACGAGGTTGGTGTCGACCCGGTAGAACGCGGCGTTGGAGGTGCGCAGGGGCGAGATGCCGTCGACCCTGGCCTCGAGCCCGGCGGGGAAGGCGGGTGCGGGGTCGCGCGGCGCGGGCAGGGTGGTGACCCCGGTGTCGCCGGAGGAGGCCAGCTTCTGGCCCAGGGTTGCGACGCCGACGGCACCCACCGCCACCCCGGTCGCGCCGAGGAGGAAGCTGCGCCGGCTGTCGCCGGCCGTGGGGTATGCCGTGAGGGCCAGTCCGGCGCGGCGCGCACCGCCGGCGATGAGCCGGAAGAGCAGCGCGAGCACCCCCAGCCCGACCACCGCGGCGGTCGCGCCCGGGAGCGCGTCCGCCGGGGCGGCCACGGGACGGGTCAGGGCGGCGGCGGTGGCCAGGGCGGCAAGCACCACGACGAAGGTCACGGCGACGGCGGGACGGCGCCGGCCCAGCACGCCCGCCGCCGCCGCGAGCAGGAGGGTCACGAGGGTGACGCTGCCCAGCAGGATCGGCTTGTCGTTGGTCCCGAAGTGGGCGACCGCCCACTCCTTGACCGGGGTGGGGGTCGCGTCGATGACGGTCGAGCCGACCGCCAGCACCGGTGAGGCCGCCGGGTTGGTGAGGCCGGCCACCAGGTGCCCGGCCGCGATACCCGCCACGGCGGCGAGCACGCCGGTGACGGCGTGGCGCCACGAGGCGCTGACTGCGGTGCGGATCCCCATGCCTGGTCTTCGGTGCCCGGCCCCGTCCGGATGGGTCCGGACCCGATCGCCTACCGTGGGAGGCGTGAGCGAACCGTCCCGCCGCCGTGCGCGCCGCGCGCCCAAGATCGGCCCGTTCCTGCTGACCGGCGGCCTGCTCGGACTGGCCGCCGGGCTGGTCATCAGCGCGGTCGGGCCGGCCACCGACCGTTACGGGGCGATGGGCGAGCTGGGCTTCCTCGGCCTGGGTTGCGCCGCGCTGGGCGTGCTGCTCGGCGGGATCGTCTTCGTCCTGCTCGACCGACGCGCCTGAGCTCCCGGACCGCTGTGCGAGACTGAGCCCGTGGCACGCGGTGACGGGCACTTGTCCCACGACCTCCTCCCCGGCGAAAAGGGCCCGCAGGACGCCTGCGGCGTCTTCGGTGTCTGGGCGCCCGGCGAGGACGTCGCCAAGCTGACCTACTTCGGGCTCTACGCGCTGCAGCACCGCGGGCAGGAGTCGGCCGGCATCGCGACCAGCGACGGCAAGCGCGTGCTGGTCTACAAGGACATGGGCCTGGTCTCCCAGGTCTTCGACGAGACGAGCCTCGGGTCCCTCAAGGGGCACCTCGCGGTCGGGCACTGCCGCTACTCCACCACCGGCGGCAGCACGTGGGAGAACGCCCAGCCGACTCTCGGCGGCACCGACCAGGGCACGGTGGCGCTGGCCCACAACGGCAACCTCATCAACTCCGCCGAGCTGCGCGACCTGCTGCAGGAGCGCAGCGGGCAGGGCTTCTCCGGCCACCTCGGCGGCGAGCTGCGCCGGGGCAACACCACCGACACCGCGCTCGTCACCGCCCTGCTCACCGACGACCCCGACCGCAGCCTGGAGGCGGCCGCGCTGGACGTCCTGCCGCGCCTGCGCGGTGCGTTCTGCTTCGTCTTCATGGACGAGCAGACGCTGTATGCCGCCCGCGACCCCCAGGGCATCCGCCCCCTCGTCCTCGGCCGCCTCGAGCGCGGCTGGGTGGTCGCCTCCGAGACCGCGGCGCTCGACATCGTCGGCGCCAGCGTGATCCGCGAGGTCGAGCCCGGCGAGCTGATCACCATCGACGCCGAGGGTCTGCGCTCGCGCCGGTTCGCCGAGCCCGAGCCCAAGGGCTGCGTCTTCGAGTACGTCTACCTGGCCCGCCCGGACACCACGATCAACGGCCGCGGCGTGCACGAGGCCCGGGTCGAGATGGGCCGGCAGCTGGCCCGGGAGCACCCGGTCGAGGCCGACATGGTCATGCCCACGCCCGAGTCCGGCACGCCGGCGGCGATCGGCTACGCCCAGGAGTCCGGCATCCCCTACGGCCAGGGCCTGGTCAAGAACTCCTACGTCGGGCGCACCTTCATCGCGCCGAGCCAGACGATCCGCCAGCTCGGCATCCGGCTCAAGCTCAACCCGCTGCGCGAGGTCATCCGTGGCAAGCGCCTGGTCGTCGTCGACGACTCGATCGTGCGCGGCAACACCCAGCGGGCGCTGGTGCGGATGCTGCGCGAGGCCGGCGCCGCCGAGGTGCACGTGCGCATCTCCAGCCCGCCGGTGCGCTGGCCCTGCTTCTACGGCATCGACTTCGCCACCCGGGCCGAGCTCATCGCCACCGGTCTCGGCGTCGAGGAGATCCGCGCCAGCATCGGCGCCGACAGCCTCGGCTACATCAGCGAGGACGGGATGATCGGCGCCACGGACCAGCCCCGCGAGCGGCTGTGCACGGCCTGCTTCACCGGGGTCTACCCCGTGGAGCTGCCCTCTCAGGACCGCCTCGGCAAGGGCCTGCTGGAGCTGGAGCTGCCCATCGCGACCGGGCAGGTCGAGGCCTCCGACGCCGGCACGGTCGACGTCGAGGGCGTCAGCACCGGCGTCGGCGGCGGCGCCTCCGACTCCCTGTCCCGCCCCTGACCGGCACGACCCGACCGCACCCGGCCACACGGCATACCGGAGGACCGATCCCGTCATGACCACCCCGAGCACCCCCATCACCTACGCCGGGGCCGGCGTCGACGTCGAGGCCGGCGACAAGGCGGTCGAGCTGATGAAGGCCTCGGTCCGGCGGGCGCAGCGCCCGGAGGTGCTCGGCGGCCTCGGCGGCTTCGCCGGGATGTTCGACGCGTCGGCGCTCAAGGGCATGGCCCGGCCGGTGCTCGCCACCTCCACCGACGGCGTCGGCACCAAGGTCGCCATCGCCCAGCGGATGGACAAGCACGACACGATCGGCTTCGACCTGGTCGGCATGGTCGTCGACGACATCGTCGTGTGCGGGGCCGAGCCGCTGTTCATGACCGACTACATCGCCACCGGCCGGGTGGTCCCCGAGCGGATCGCGGCCATCGTCTCCGGCATCGCCGCCGCCTGCGAGGTGGCGGGCACCGCCCTGGTCGGCGGCGAGACCGCGGAGCACCCCGGCCTGCTCGGGCCGGAGGAGTACGACGTGGCCGGCGCCGCGACCGGGGTCGTGGAGCACGACGACGTGCTGGGCCCGCAGCGGGTCCGGGCCGGCGACGCCGTCGTCGCGCTGGCCTCCTCGGGCCTGCACTCCAACGGCTACTCGCTGGTGCGCGCGGTCTTCGACCGGGCGGGCTGGGCGCTGGACCGCCACGTCGAGGAGCTCAGCCGCACCCTCGGCGAGGAGCTGCTCGAGCCCACCCGCGTCTACGCCCGCGACCTGCTCGCCCTGATCCGCACCCCGGGGCTGGACGTGCACGCCCTGAGCCACGTCACCGGCGGCGGCCTGGCGGCCAACCTGGCCCGGGTGCTGCCGCAGGGCACCTTCGCCCGGCTGGACCGCGGCTCGTGGACGCCGCCGGCGGTCTTCACGCTGGTACAGCAGCTCGGACAGGTGCCGGTTGCCGACGTGGAGCGCACGCTCAACATGGGCGTCGGCTTCGTGGCGGTGCTGCCGGCGGAGCAGGCCGACCTCGCCGTGCGCACGGCGCAGGCGTCCGGCCTGCCGGCCTGGGTGCTCGGCGAGGTCAGCGACCGCGCGACCGCGGTGGTGCAGGACGGCGTCGAGGTCGTCCACGGGGCCAAGGGCGTCGACGGTGGCGCGGTCCAGGTCGTGGGGACGCACCCGGCCTGACCGCGCGAGGGGCAGGCGGCAGGACGCGCGGCCGCGCCGTGGTGAGGTGCGCGTCGGCGACGGGCGCCGCGGCGGCGGCCTCACGGCATACCGGCTCGACGCGGGGTGCCCGAGGGGGCTCACGGCGCGCGGCCGTCAGCCACCGCTGCGCACCACCCCCAGGGGCAGTGCACATGACAAGGTGCCGTCACCGCTCTCGCGGCAGCAGCACCCGGTGGAAGGGTGAGGGTGATGACCTGCCCGTCCGGGGACGGGACTGACGGCGCCGCGCCCCGGAGGGCGCGGCGCATGAGGTCAGCGTTGGCCTGACGCCCACTTCCCGTAGTCGTCGTCGTAGTCCTCGCCGTCGTCGACGTCGGAGCTGCGCTCCGGCTCGGTGTACGACGATCCGTGCAGTTCTCGCTCAAGCGCGCTCAAGTCAGTGTCGGGGGAGAAGTACTTCAGCTCCCGAGCGACCTTCGTCTGCTTGGCTTTGGCCCGGCCGCGCCCCATGGCGTCGACCCCCTCATGCGTCTGCCGGGACGGCATCGCTCGGTCGAGCCCACTGGCCAGCGGGTTCGACTCCACGGAGCGGTCCCGGGAATCTCGTATTTCGTGGTGGTAACGCTACAGGAGCAATGCAAATTCGCGCTGCCCGGTGGAGGGTGTGCCGTCCCACTTCGTGGCCGGATCGTGCTCCGCCGGCGCCAGATCCGTGCGGGTCCGGCGCCGGCGGTGTGGCAGATGTCCGAAAGGTGGGGCTCAGCGACCGCTCGGCAGCCAGATCCGGGACGGGTTGCCGACGGTCGCCATGCGCCGCTCGGCGATCCGGTCGGCGGCCACGGCCGGGGAGGTGCCCTCCTGCTCGGCCATCCGCAGCACCGAGGCGGTCGCCTCGAAGATGCCGGTGGCGCGCTGCTTGGCCCGCTCGAAGTTGAAGCCGTGCAGCTCGTCGCTGACCTGGATGACGCCGCCGGCGTTGACCAGGAAGTCGGGGGCGTAGGTGATGCCGCGCTTGAGCATCCGGTCGGCGCTGCCGCCGGGGCCCTCGGTGACGAGCTGGTTGTTGGCCGCGCCGCAGACGATCTGGGCGGACAGGACGTCGACGGTCAGGTCGTCGAGGGCGCCGCCGAGCGCGCACGGGGCGTAGATGTCGATGTCGGAGCGGACGAGGGACTCCACGTCGTCGACCACGTCGACCTGCGGGTGGAGCACGCGCAGCGCCTCCAGGGCGGCCGGGTTGACGTCGGTGGAGACCACGTGGGCGCCGTCCTCGAGCAGGTGGCCGGTGAGGATGCGCCCGACCTTGCCCACGCCGGCGACGCCGACCGTGCGGCCGTGCAGGCTGGGGGTGCCCCACACGTGCTGGGCGCTGGCGCGCATGCCCTGGAAGACACCCCAGGCGGTGAGCACCGAGGAGTCGCCGGCGCCGCCGTTGGCCTCGCTGCGGCCGGTCGCGAAGCGGGTCTCCTTGCCGACGACGTCCATGTCGGCCACGTAGGTGCCCACGTCGCAGGCGGTGACGTAGCGCCCGCCGAGGCTCTCGACGAAGCGGCCGTAGGCCCGCAGCAGCGCCTCGGTCTTGTCCTTCGCGGGGTCACCGATGATGACCGCCTTGCCGCCGCCGAGGTCCAGGCCGGCCACGGCGTTCTTGTAGGCCATCCCCCGGGACAGGCGCAGCACGTCGGCGAGTGCGTCCTCCTCGCTGGCGTAGGGGTAGAACCGGGTGCCGCCGAGCGCCGGGCCGAGCGCGGTGCTGTAGATGCCGATGATGGCGCGCAGGCCGGTAGCCTTGTCGTGGCAGAACACGACCTGCTCGTGGCGGTCCTCGGCGTGGTCGGGCGAGGGCGGTACGACGGGTGACGCGGTCACGGTGGTGACTCCTCGGGGTCGGATGGGACGCGCGGGTCTCGCGGCGGAAATCAGCCTATTCCGCTTCCTGTCACGGCGGAGTAACTAGTTCTTTTGGGGCATCAGATATGACACGTCTTGATTGTTCCCAAGTCGTCACCAATGTCCGAAACTGATGGTGTGCCCCTGCTCAGAGGGGTGCCCCAGTCCAGAGGAGACGACCATGACCGCGAGACACCTCGACGCCGAGAACTTGCTGACTCCGGCTGAGGTTGCTGCGCTCTTCCGCGTCGACCCCAAGACCGTGACGCGCTGGGCCAAGGCCGGCAAGCTGAACTCGATCCGGACTCTTGGCGGCCACCGGCGTTACCGCGAGTCCGAGGTCCGTGCCCTGCTCGAGCGCGCCAACATGGCGGCCGAGCACCAGCCCGGCGTCGCCTGAGCCAGCACCCGGCAGTGCCGGGGCCTTGACATCAAGTTCGCTTTAACTTCGAGCATGGGCTCTACCACCGACCAGGAGGAGAGCCCATGCCTGTCGCCGTCATCACCGGCGCATCCCGCGGCCTCGGCCGCGCCACGGCCACCGCGCTGAGCCGCCTCGGCTGGAGCGTCGTCGTCGACGCCCGGTCCGCCGCCGACCTCGCCGCCCTGGAGCGGGAGCTGCCCGGCGGCACGCTGACCGCCCTCGCCGGCGACGTCACCGACCCCGGCCACCGTGCAGCGCTGGCCGCCGCGGTCGAGGCTCAAGGCCGGCTCGACCTGCTGGTCAACAACGCCAGCCTGCTCGGGCCCAGCCCGCAGCCGCCGCTGGCGAGCTACCCCCTCGACGTGCTCGCCCGCGTGTACGCCGTGGACGTCCTCGCCCCGCTGGCCCTGACCCAGCTGCTCCTGCCGGCCCTGACGGCGAGCCGGGGGGCGCTCGTCAACGTCAGCTCGGACGCGGCGGTGGAGGCCTACGAGGGCTGGGGCGGCTACGGCTCGGCCAAGGCGGCGCTCGACCACCTCAGCGCGGTGCTCGCTGCCGAGCGGCCCGACCTCGCGGTCTACGCCTTCGACCCCGGCGACATGCGTACGACCATGCACCAGGAGGCCTTCCCGGGCGAGGACATCAGCGACCGGCCCGAGCCCGAGACGGTCGTGCCGGCGCTGTTGCGCCTGGTCACCGAGCGCCCGCCGAGCGGGCGCTACCGCGCGGTCGAGCTGCTCACCGGCGTCACGGCGGTGACGGCGTGAGCCTGGCGGCCGAGCCCGAGCTGGTCTTCAGCGTGCCGGAGGGGGCTCTGGCCACCGAGCCGCCGGAGGCGCGCGGGCTGCGCCGTGACGAGGTGCGCCTGCTGGTCGCTGACGGCTGCGGACTCAGCCATGCGCGCTTCCACGACCTGGGCCGGTTCCTGCGCGCCGGGGACGTGCTGGTGGTCAACACCTCGGCGACGTTGCCGGCGGCGCTGCCGGCGCGGCGCGGCCTGGTCGAGATCACGGTGCACTTCGCGGCCGAGCCGCAGGTCGGGACGTGGCTGGTCGAGCTGCGGCCCGGTCCCCGGGCGGACGGCCCGCTGCGTGACGGGCGAGAGGGCGAGCGCCTCGACCTGCCGGACGGTGGCGTGCTGCGGCTGCTGGCGCCCTACCCCGACCCGCTGGCCGAACAGCCCCGGATCTGGCGGGCCAGGGTGAGCCTGCCGCTGCCCACCGACGAGTTCCTCGTCGCCCACGGGGCGCCGATCGCGTACGCCTACGTGCCGGGCGCCTGGCCGATCTCGGCCTACCAGACGGTGTTCGCCCGCGACCCCGGCAGCGCCGAGATGCCCAGCGCGGGCCGGCCGTTCAGCGCCGAGCTCGTCTCGGACCTCGTCGCGGCGGGGGTGCTCATCGCCCCGGTCACGCTGCACACCGGGGTCTCCTCGCTGGAGCCGGGCGAGGGCCCGCTGCCCGAGCGGTATGCCGTGCCCGAGGGCTCTGCGGCGCTGGTCAACCTCGCCCGCGCCAGGGGTGGCCGGGTCGTCGCCGTGGGCACCACCGCCACCCGGGCGCTGGAGACCGTCGCCGCGCCGGACGGCACCGTGGCGGCGGGCGCGGGCTGGACCGACCTCGTGCTCGGGCCGGACCGGCCGGCGCGCGCCGTCGACGGGGTCGTCAGCGGTTGGCACCAGCCGGGCGCCTCGCACCTGCTGCTGCTCGAGGCGGTCGCCGGGCCGGACGTGGTGCGCCGGGCGTATGCCGAGGCGGTGCGGGAGCGCTACCTGTGGCACGAGTTCGGCGACAGCGCCCTGCTCCTGAGCGAGGGCGCCTGCGGCGAGCTCGGCTCCTGACCCGGCACACCGCTCTGATCCACCGAACACGCGAAATCCGTCGTTTCGGGCCCGATCACGGCCCGAAACGACGGATTCGCGGTGTTCGGTCGAGGGGCAGGTGGGCTCAGTGTGCCGCCTTCAGGCGCCTTCGTTCGACCACGCTCGTCCCGGTCACGACGCTCATCGGGGGGACGTCCTTCGCGACGACGGCGCCCGCGCCGACGACCGAGCCGTGCCCGATGGTCACACCGGGCGTGATCGTGGCTGCGGCGCCGATCCACACGTCGTCCTCGATGACGATGGGGGCGTGCGTGATGAAGTCGTACCGCTCGTCGGGGTCGACCGGGTGGCCGGCGGTGCTCAGGGTCACCCGGGGACCGATCAGGACACGGTCACCGATGGTGATGCCTCCGAAGTCGAGGAAGAAGCACCCCTGGTTGATGAACACGCGCTCCCCGAACGACGCCCCGAGCCCGTAGTCGCAGTAGAACGGCGGCAGGATCGACAGCGAGTCAGGAAGCGTCGAGCCGAAGATCTCGGCGAGCAGCTCCCTGCGTGCGTCGAGGTCGTCGAACGGCAGCGCGTTGAGGCGCGAGGTCAGGGTCATGACCAGCTGCACGCGTTCAGCAAAGGCTCGTGACTTGGGTGTCCGGGTTCGCAGGCGTTGCTCGTGGCGCACGAGGTTGATGCTGGCATGCCCTCACGTTGACGGCGGACAGGCGCGGACCTAGTTTCGAGATGACAACCCCTTCCATCATGCCGAGCGCGCGGCGCGGGGAGGATCCATGGTTGATGCACGGGGGCTCGCCGGGCAGCTGCGGACCGTCCTTGGCGACGCCGCCGTCATCACCGACCGACAGCGGCTGCGCACCTACGAGTGCGACGGGCTGGCGCAGTACAAGGTCACGCCTGCCCTCGTGGTGCTGCCCAGGACGACCGGGCAGGTGGCCGCCGTGGTGCGTGCCTGCGCCGCCGCCGGGGTGCCGTTCGTGGCCCGCGGGTCCGGCACGGGGCTCTCTGGCGGGGCCCTGCCACACGCCGACGGTGTCCTCATCGTCACCTCGACGATGCGCTCGGTCCTCGACCTCGACATCGTCAACCAGCGGGCCGTCGTCGAGCCCGGTGTCATCAACCTGCACCTGAGCCGGGAGGCGTTGCCGCACGGCTACTACTACGCGCCGGACCCCTCCAGCCAGCAGGTCTGCTCGATCGGCGGCAACGTGGCGGAGAACTCCGGCGGCGCGCACTGCCTCAAGTACGGGTTCACCACCAACCACGTCACCGGCCTCGAGCTGGTGACCCCCGCCGGTGACGTGGTGCAGGTCGGTGGCAAGGCGCCCGACGCTCCCGGCTACGACCTGCTCGGCGCGCTGGTCGGCTCCGAGGGCACCCTCGGCATCGCCACGAAGGTGACGGTCCGGCTGACCCGGTCGCCGGAGGCGGTGAGCACGCTGCTGGCAGCCTTCCCCGACACGGACCGGGCGGGCGCTGCCGTCTCGGCGATCATCGCCGCCGGCGTCGTCCCGGCCGCGATCGAGATGATGGACGCCCTGGCGATCGAGGCGGCCGAGGCCGCGGTGCACTGCGGCTACCCCCCGGGCGCGGGCGCCGTGCTCATCGTCGAGCTCGACGGACCCGGCGCGGACGTGGAGCACGAGTTCGCCGAGGCCGAGCGGCTCTGCCGCGCCAGCGGCGCCACCGAGGTCCGGGTCGCTGCCGACGACGCCGAGCGGGCGCTGTTCTGGAAGGGGCGCAAGTCGGCCTTCGCCGCGGTGGGCCGGATCAGCCCCGGCTACATCGTCCAGGACGGGGTCGTCCCGCGGACCGCGCTGCCGCAGGTGCTGCGGCGGATCGCGCAGCTGTCCGCCGACACCGGCATCCGGGTGGCCAACGTCTTCCACGCCGGCGACGGCAACCTGCACCCGCTCGTCCTCTTCGACGACGCCGTGCCTGGGGAGTCCGCGCGCGCCGAGGAGGTCTCCGGCGCCATCCTCGACCTGTGCCTCGAGCACGGCGGGTCGATCACCGGTGAGCACGGGGTCGGCGCCGACAAGGCCCGCTACATGCCGCGGATGTTCGACGCGGACGACCTCGACACGATGCAGCTGGTCCGCTGCGCGTTCGACCCGCAGTCGATCTCCAACCCGGGCAAGGTCTTCCCCACGCCCCGGCTGTGCGGCGAACGACCGGGCCGGCATCAGGGCACACACCCCCTGGCCGAGGCCGGGGTGGCGGAGGTCTTCTGATGGGCGACGTCGTCCTGCAGGAGCTGCGCCTCGCCACGGACGACCACGCCGCCGCGGCCGGTCCGGCCGACACCGTCGACGGTATGCCGGCCCGCTGGGTCGCCAGCCCCGGCAGCACCGCGGAGACGAGCGCCGTGATGCGGGTTGCCGCCGTCCACGACCTCGCGGTCGTGGTGCGCGGCGCCGGCAACAGGCTGACCTGGGGCGCTCCGCCCGAGCGCTGCGACCTCCTCGTTGACAGCACGCGGATGGACGCCGTGGTCGAGCACGCCTCGGGTGACCTCGTCGTCGTGGTGCAGGCCGGCTGCCGACTCGACGTGCTGCAGCAGCGGCTGGCGGGAGCCGGCCAGTGGCTCGCGGTCGACCCGCCGCGGCCGGGCACCGTCGGCGGCACCGTCGCGGCGGCGCTGAGCGGCCCGACCCGGTTGGCGCACGGCGCGGTCCGCGACCTCGTGATCGGAATGACGATGGTCCGCGCCGACGGAGTCGTCGCGCACTCCGGCGGCAAGGTCGTCAAGAACGTCGCCGGCTACGACGTCGGCAAGCTGCTCACTGGCTCGTACGGCACCCTGGGCGTCATCACCGAGGTCGCGTTCCGGCTGCACCCGCTGCCGAAGGCGCGCTCCTGGGTGAGCCTGCCCCGGCACTCGGCGGCGGCCGTCCACGAGGCGCTCCAACGGGTGGTCCACTCCCAGCTGGTGCCCGGCGCCGTGGAGCTCGACCGCGCGGCGGACGGCTCCGCGACCCTGACCGTCCAGCTCGAGGGCGTCGCGCCAGGTGTCCTGGCCCGGACCGCCGCCGCCCTGGAGCTGCTGGGGCCCTCGGCCACCGCCGGCAGCCGGCCACCCGGGTGGTGGGGCATCCAGCCGGCCGGCACGGGTGAGGTGCTGCTCAAGGTCACCCACGAGCTCGCCGGCCTGCCGCACCTGCTCACCGCCCTGGACGCCGCGGCGGCTCGGCACCGCCTCGCGGCCCACGTCCGCGGCAGCGTCGCCGTCGGCTCCGTGCTGGTCGGCCTGCGCGCTGCCGAGGGCGGCAACCGCGTCGGGCCGGCCGCGTTGGGACCCGATGAGGTCGCCGGCCTCGTGGCCGACCTGCGGCAGCGCGCCGCGTCGTTCGGCGGGAGCGTGGTGGTGCTGGACGGCCCACGCGTGGTCAAGGAGTCGCTCGACGTCTGGGGCCCGGTCGGCGCGATCGACCTGATGCGCAGCGTCAAGCACCGCTTCGACCCCGCACGGCTGCTGGCGCCGGGCCGCTTCGTGGGAGGGATCTGAGATGACCCGGCAGCCCGACCGTCCCGGCCAGGTCTCGTCCACCGCCGGCACGCCCGGCACCGACGGGCCGCTGAGGGTCGACCCGCTGCAGCCCGGCGGGCCGGCGTTCGACGACCACAACCCGCCCTCCGCAGAGCTCGTCGCCGACTGCGTCCACTGCGGCTTCTGCCTGCCGTCCTGCCCCACCTACGTGTTGTGGGGCGAGGAGATGGACTCGCCCCGCGGCCGCATCTACCTCATGGGCGAGGGTCTCCAGGGAGAGCCGCTGACCCCCTCGATGGTCGGCCACTTCGACGCCTGCCTGGGCTGCATGGCCTGCGTGACGGCCTGCCCGTCCGGGGTGCAGTACGACAAGCTCATTGAGGCCACCCGCGCCCAGGTGGAGCGCCGGTTCGAGCGGCCCGCCCGCGACCGCGCCCTGCGCCGGGCGATCTTCGCCGTCTTCCCCCGTCCCCGCCGACTGCACCTGCTGCGCGGACCGCTGCGGCTCTACCAGGCCAGCGGACTCAGCCGGTGGCTGCGCAGGACCGGTGTGCTGCAACGCCTCTCGCCGACCCTGGCGGCCATGGAGTCCCTGGCCCCGCCTTTGGGGCCAGCCGAGCGGGTCCCGGCGCACACACCCGCCCTGGGCCGGCGGCGCGGCACCGTCGGCCTGCTCCTCGGCTGCGTGCAGCGCGAGCTCTTCCCCGGCGTCAACGCCGCGACCGCCCGCGTCCTCGCCGCCGAGGGATTCGAGGTGGTCGCGCCCGCGAGCCAGGGCTGCTGCGGCGCGCTGTCGGCCCACGCCGGCAGGGAGGCGGAGGCGCAGCGCTTCGCCCGTTCCCTCATCGACAGCTTCGAGCGGAGCGGCGTCGAGCACGTGGTCGTCAACGCCGCCCGCTGCGGCTCGACGATGAAGGAGTATGCCGACCTGCTGGCGGACGACCGGCGCTACGCCGGGCGGGCCCGAGCCTTCGTGGCCCGGGTCCGCGACGTCTCGGAGATCCTCGCCGAGGCGGGGACCGTGGCACCGCGTCACCCGCTGCCCGTGGCGGTCGCCTACCACGACGCCTGCCACCTCGCGCACGCCCAGGGGGTCCGGGCGCAGCCGCGCGAGCTGCTGCGCGCGATACCGGGGCTGGAGCTGCGCGAGGTGCCCGAGGGCGAGCTGTGCTGTGGGTCGGCGGGCATCTGGAACCTGCTCAACCCGGTGCCGGCGCGCGAGCTCGGCGACCGCAAGGCCGCCAACGTCCGGGGCACCGGCGCCGAGCTGCTCGTGACCGCCAACCCCGGCTGCCTCATGCAGGTGGCCTCCGCGTTCGAGCGCAGGGGCCACCGCATGGCCCTCGCCCACACGGTCGAGGTGCTCGACGCCTCGATCCGCGGCCTCGGCGTCGACCACCTCGGCGTCACCACCTCGACCGGACGCACGAAACGGCCCGAATCCCCCTCCTCCGAGGGCTGATTCGGGCCGTTTCGTGCGTCCGGTGGGCTCAGAGACGTCAGAAGGAGCCGTTGTAGACGTCGAGGCCGAACCGGTTGAGCCCGGACGCGCCGGCGTAGCCGAGGTAGGGCACCCCGAACAGGTCCTCCAGGCTCGCCAGCAGGGAGTAGTGGTTGTACGACGTGCTGCTCACCGTGCCCGCCTTGACGAACGGGGAGAGCACCAGCGCGCCGACCTTGCCGCCGCCCATGCCGGTGATGCCCGGCAGTGCGGCGTTCGGGCCGGGGCCCTCGCCGCAGCAGGCCGTCGCGTCGGACTGCGGCCCGTCGGACTCGTCGAAGGTGATCACGAGCATCCCGTCGGCCTGGAACGCCGGCGAGGACGTGATCCGCGGGACCCACGTCTTGAGCCACTCGTCGGCCGAGGCCAGCCCGCCGGGCCGCCCGTCGACGCAGGGCGCGTCGTGGCCGTCGTCGCACAGGTTCGGCGTGATGTAGCTCAGGTTCGGGGTCGTCGAGGCCGAGCCGAGGTCGGACGTCAGCGCGGACAGGTCGACCACGTGGTCCGCGCACGACGGGGAGTCGATGACCGAGTGGAAATACATGAACGGGTTGTGCCGCGTGGCGTACTGGTCGCCGACCTTGGCCTTCTGCGTGTCGTCGACGGCGCCCACCTGCGGGTGCCGGCACGGCGTGCCCATGTCCTCCATGTAGCCGCGCCAGGTCAACCCCTTGCCGGTGAGCTGGTCGGTCAGGTTCGGCACCGAGGTCGGGAAGACGCACCCCGAGCCGACCGCCTGCCCCGGCGCCACGGTCCCGGACCCGGAGAAGTTCGAGTAGGTCTGGCAGTCGGCCTGCATCTGGCTGTTCGGGCCCTGGCCGCTGACCTGCGCCACGTAGTTGGGCTGGCTGTTGTGCGCCGTCCCGTAGTAGCTCGAGAGCAGCACGCCCTGCGAGCGCAGCGTCTGCGACAGGTACGGCGCCGCGGACCCCGGACCCCACGTCTCGTCATACCCCTTGTTCTCGAGGTTGATGACGAACACGTGCTTGACCGGCGGCAGGTATGCCGTGCCGGCCGCGGGCTTCGGGGCGGCGGCCGAGGCGGTGGTCGCCACGGCGACGAGCGTGGTGAGGGCGGTCGCGGCGGCGGCCAGGGCGGCCGTGCGGCGTCGGGGGCGGATCATGCGGGCAGGCTCCATCCGTGCTTGGTGGCGAGGTCCTTGAGGGCGTGCCAGTCCTCGTAGTCGGCGAATCCTCCCGGAGGGCAAGGGGTCCCGGCGAAGGCAGGCACGTCGTAGCGGGGTGCGGCGAGGTTGGTGGTGGAGAAGTCCAGGACCTCGGCGAGGTTGTTGGCCGCGGCATCCCGCGGGGTGAGCGGGGCCAGGCCCCAGCGCCACTCGATCATCTTGAGCACCGAGGTGTGGTCGTAGACGCCGTGCGCCACGTGGGAGCGCCGGGCCCTGGGCGAGACGACGAGGCACGGCACGCGGAAGCCGCGCAGGCTGCCGTACTCGGGGTGGGCGTCCGGCGCCGTCGTCGGCGCCACGTGGTCGTAGAAGCCGCCCCACTCGTCGTAGTTGATGACCAGCGCGGTCCGCCCCCAGTTCGGCGAGGTCGTGACGGCCTCGTAGACCTGGTCCAGGAAGTACTGCCCGGCCCGGATGTCGGCGTGCGGGTGGTCGTCGGCGGAGGACCCGGTCGACTCGTCGAGGAACTTGGGGTCGACGAAGCTCACCGCCGGCAGCGTGCCGGCCTTCGCGTCGGCGAGGAACGCTGAGTAGGGCTGGGAGATGTCGACGTACTTGTCGCCCCACAGCGCCAGGAACGGGGTGTCGTTGTAGTAGTAGGTGCCCGTGACCCCGGCGTCCTTGAGCCGGTCCCAGATGGTCGGCATGGTCGAGATGGCCGTGGAGTTGTGGATCCGGTCGGTCTGCGCCGAGTGCTGGTAGAAGCGGTTGGGGTAGGTCTCGGCCAGGATCGCCGAGAAGTAGCCGTCGCAGACGGTCCAGTCGCGGGCGGCGCGGCCGTAGAAGGCCAGGTCGGCGTCGGTGTAGTAGCCGATGGCGAACTCGTCGTTGTCGCCCGAGCGCAGCCACCCGTCGCACCTGCCGTCGTTGTACTGCACCCGGCCGCCCTCGTAGGAGTGGTCCGGGTCGGGGTGGGCGCAGCCCTGGGTGTCGGTGAGGTGGTGGGTCTGGCGGGTCACGCCGTAGCGGTCGGTGTAGGTCAGGCCCGCCTGCTTGCCGTTGGCCCCCGGCAGCCAGCCGAGGTAGTGGTCGAAGGACCGGTTCTCCATCATCACCACGACCACGTGGTCGATGCCGGAGTCGGCGGGGGCGGGAAGGGTCGGCGTGGCTGCGGACGCGGGCAGGGCCTGCTCGAGGGCGGCGGCGCCCAGGGCGGCCCCGGTGCCGGCCAGCAGCTGTCGTCGGCTGATCTCCATGACCGGGTCAACGGCGTTGCGCGGCAGGGGTTATCGGGGGCACCGGAAGTTCACGACTCGTTCACCGCCACGGCGTCCGGCACCATGGTCCCGTGGTGCAGACGGTGGAGCTGCTGCTCGACGAGGCACTCGAGGCGCAGGTGCTCGTGCAGTGGCGGGCCCTCGCCGACGCCGGGCTGCCCAGCCAGGCGCTGCACACCGGCCCGTCGAACCGTCCGCACGTCACCCTCACCGCGCAGGCGGCCATCCCGGCCGACCGCGAGCTCGGCCTCGCCGACGTGCTCGCGGGGCTGCCGCTGGGGGTGCGGCTGGGGTCGGTCACCTGCTTCGGGCGGGACCGCTACGTGCTGGTGCGCCCGCTCGTCGCCACGGTCGAGCTGCTCCAGCTGCAGCGGCACGTCTTCGCCGTCGCCGGCAACGGCAACGGGGTGCGCGACCTCATGCGGCCCGGGCACTGGGTCCCGCACGTGACCCTGGCGCACCGGATGAGCGCCGAGCAGGTCGGCATCGCGCTCGCCGTGCTCCACGGCTCGGAGGAGACCGACGGGTATGCCGTGTCCGCCCGCCGCTGGGACAGCGAGGCCCGGCGGGAGTGGGCCCTGGTCGCGCAGGAGTGAGCCACGAGGTGGATCCGGCGCGGGGCCGGCGAGCGTAGGCTCGCTGCCGAGGACGACCCGGGGAGACCGCCACGACCGCGACCCGCCACTTCGAGTCACCCGCCCTGCCGCAGCGGGTCGTCTTCGGCGTGGGGTCCTTCGCCCGGGTCGGCGCCGAGCTGGAGGCGCTGGGCGCCCGACGGGTGCTGCTCATCGCCTCGGTCTCGGCCAAGACCCGCGCCGACGACCTCGCCCACCACCTCGGTGACCGGCTGGCCGCGCGCGTGCACGAGGTCCGCCAGCACGTGCCGCAGGCGCTCGCCGACGACACCGTGGCGCTGGCCCGCGACCAGGGCGCCGACGCGGTGGTGACGGTCGGCGGTGGGTCCGCGACCGGCCTGGGCAAGGCGGTCGCGCTGGACACGGGGCTGCCGCTGCTGGCCGTGCCCACCACCTACGCCGGGTCCGAGGCCACCCCGGTGTGGGGTGTCACGGGTGAGCACAAGCGCACCGGCCGCGACCTGCGGGCGCTGCCCCGGGTGGTGGTCTACGACCCCGAGCTGCTCGCCGCCCTCCCGGCGTCGACCACGGCCACCTCCGGGCTCAACGCGATGGCCCACTGCGTCGAGGCACTGTGGTCCCCGGACGCGACCCCGGTGACGGACCTGCTTGCCGCAGAAGCGATCCACCTGCTGGCCAGGGCGTTGCCGCGCGCGACGTGGAACCCCGGCGAGGTCGCCGACCGGGAGGACGCCCTACTCGGTGCCTGGCTCGCCGGCACGGCGTTCGCCGTGGCCGGGGGAGGCCTGCACCACACGCTGTGCCACGTCCTGGGTGGCACCTGGGGGCTCGACCACGGCGCGACGCACGCCGTGCTGCTGCCCTACGTCACGGCATACAACGCGGCCGCGGCGCCGGAGGCGGTGGCGACCGTCGCGCGCGAGCTGCGCGCCGACGACGCGGCCCGCGGGCTGTGGGACCTGGCCCGCACCCTGGCCGCACCTCCGTCCCTGGCCGTGATCGGCATGCCGGCCGGGGGACTGGACGAGGCGGCCGAGCGGGCCGTGACGGCCGTGGGGGAGCGCAACCCACGGCCGGTGGACGTCGCATCGCTGCGACGGTTGCTGGACGACGCCTTCCTCGGGCGCGCGCCCGGCGGCAGCGCACGCCCTGCTGGGTGAAGGAGGCAGACATGGGCAGCTGGAACGGCATGACCTACGAGGGCAAGGACACGCTGCTGCGCGTCGTGCGCCACGAGGCCGAGGACTTCTACGCGCTGGCGGAGCGGCCGGGGGTCTGGGAGGCGCCCACCGGCTGCGCCGAGTGGCAGGTGCGCGACCTCGTCGGCCACCTCGTGGACGTCACCGAGAACTACTTCGAGCGCTTCGACGCCGCGCGTGGCGGCCTGGAGGTGGAGCCGGCCTACGGGGTGCGCGGGATGGCCGAGCGGGCTGGTGAGCGCGGCCGCTCGTTCCGGGACGTGCCCCAGGTCGAGCTCGTCGAACGCGGGCGCACCGACTTCGACAAGATGATGGGCCTCCTCGAGGCGCTGACCCCGGAGGACTGGACCGGCCTGAACGTCTCGCACTACTACATGGGTCGGCTGCCGGCGCACTTCTACGCGGCGTTCCAGCTCATGGACTACGGCGTGCACACCTGGGACATCCGCGAGGGCAGCGGCCCCGAGCACGCGCTGTCCGGCGAGGTGGCTGACCTGCTCGTGCCGTACATGTTCGTCCTCTGGTCGGCCACTGCGGCGCCGGACCCGGAGGCGACGCCGTTCGAGATCGGCATCCGCATCACCGGCGGCGCCAACGCCGGTGACACCCGGGTGAGCGTCGGTCCGGACGGCCTGTCCTACGCGGCCGGCGACCTCGCCGACCTGACCGTGCTCGAGTTCGACGCGGGCAGCTTCGTGCTCACCGCCTTCGGCCGCTGCCACGGCGGCACCGTCCGCGGCGACCGCGAGGTGGCCGACCGCTTCCTGAACCTGTTCTTCCGGATCTGAGGAGGTCGCATGACCAGCGAGATCGACCTGGCCGCCATCGACGCCGAGCGGGAGCGGCTGCGCACGACCTACCTGCGCTCGCCGCGGGAGCGGCCGGCGTCCTCGGCGCGCGGGCTGCACCACTTCGCGGTCGTCTGCTCCGACGTGGAGGCGACCATCCGCTTCTACCAGGAGCTGCTGGAGTTCCCGCTGACCGAGATCTTCGAGAACCGGGACTACAAGGGCTCCAACCACTTCTTCTTCGACATCGGCAACAACAACCTGCTGGCGTTCTTCGACTTCCCGGGCCTGGGGGTCGGGCCGTACGCCGAGGTCCTCGGCGGGCTGCACCACATCGCCATCTCGGTCGAGCCGGAGAAGTGGGAACGGCTCAAGGGCAAGCTGCGCGAGGCCGGCGTGGACTACCAGGAGGAGAGCGGCACCTCGATCTACTTCCGCGACCCCGACGGCGCGCGGCTGGAGCTCATCGCCGACCCGCTCGGGGAGATGTACGGCACCTCGGTCCTCTGACCCGGAGGCCGCGGGTGGCCGCCCCTTTGCGCAAGAAAGAGCTGCTGGGAGGCCGGTTTCGCGGCCTCCCAGCAGCACCATCTTGCGCAAAGCCGGGTATCACGCCCGGCCGCCTCAGGCCGCCCCGACCACGCCCACCTCCCGCGCGACCTCCTCCGCAGGCCGCGCGAGCACGCTGCGCAGCAGGACCGGCGTGAGCACGGCCGCGAGCAGGAGCAGCGCGGTCCCGGTGAGGGCAGCGACGTGGAACCCGTCGACGAACGCCTGCCGTGCGGCGTCGGCGAGCTGACGGCCGGCCGCGCCCGGCAGCTGAGCGGCGGTGCCGAGCGCCCCGGCGAGGCTCTCGTGGGCCGCCCGTGCGCCCGTGGGCAGGCCCGCCAGTGCCGGCTCGACGGTCCGGCGGTAGACGGCCGCCCCGATGCTGCCCAGGACCGCGATGCCCAGCGCGCCACCGAGCTCGCTGCTCGTCTCGCTGACCGCGGCGGCGACGCCGGCCTTGGGCGCGGAGACGCTGCCGATGACGACGTCGCTGACCAGGGTCATGACGGCGACCAGGCCGGCGGCGAGCAGCCCGGCCCCCACCATCGGCAGCGCCAGCGGGGAGTCCGGCTGGACGGTGCTCATCACGGCGAACCCGGCCGCGGCGACCGCCAGGCCGCTGCCCATGACCACGGCCCGGTTGACCTTCTGCGACACGGCGCCGGCGACCGGGGCGGCGACGGCGACGCCGACGCTGGGCAGCAGGCTCCACAGTGCGGCGGTCAGCGGGGACATGTCGAGCACGAGCTGGAGGTACTGCGTGACGAACACGGCGTGACCCACCAGGGCGAACATGGTCACGGTGTTGACGCCGAGCGACCCGCTGAACCCGCGGCCCCGGAACATCGCCAGATCGAGCATCGGGTGCGCGGCCCGGCGCTGGCGCACCAGGAACGCCGCGCCGACGAGCAGGCCGGCACCGACCCAGGCCAGCTGCGCCGCGCCGAAGCCCTCGACCGCGCCGTTCTTCATGCCGTAGACCAGCGGCAGCACCGCGCCGAGCGAGAGCAGTGAGCCGAGAAGGTCGAAGCGGCCGGCGGCGGGGTTGCGGTACTCCGGCAGCAGCACCGGGGCGAGCACGAGCAGCAACGCCATGACCGGCAGGTTGACGAGGAACACCGACCCCCACCAGAAGTGCTCGAGCAGCAGGCCGGACAGCACGGGCCCGAGCGAGACGCCACCGGTCATGGCGCCGGTCCAGATCGCGATCGCGGTGGTGCGCTGCTTCGGGTCCTCGAACAGGTGCCGCACCAGGGACGCGGTCGACGGCATGAGCGTGGCCCCGCCGACGGCGAGCACGGCCCGGGCGGCGATGAGGGAGCCGGGGCCGGGGGCGTAGGCGGCGGCCAGCGAGGCCGCCCCGAAGGCAAAGGCACCCACCATGAGCAGGCGGCGCCGGCCGACCCGCTCGCCCAGTGCCCCCATCGTCAGCAAAAGGCCGGCGAGGACGAAGCCGTAGATGTCGAGGATCCACAGCTGCTGGGTCGCCGTCGCCCCGAGGTCCCGGCTGATCGCCGGCACGGCGAAGTAGAGGACCGAGACGTCCATCGAGACCAGGAGCAGGGGCAGGGCCAGCACGCCCAGCCCGACCCACTCCCGTCGTCCGGCACGCCGCGGGGCGCCCGCCCCGGGACGCAGATCCGTGCTTGTCATGACCGCCCTCCTTGACTGCGTACGGCATACACTGTGTATGGCGTAAGCAGAAGGTAGCGCACTTTTGCGTAAGGCGTAAACAGATCTAGGATCGGGCGTCGCCGTCCCGCTGGAAGGAGCCCCATGAGCACAGCCGACGAGGTCGAGGTCCCACGGGTCCTGCGGCTGCTCTGGGGGCTGGAGAAGCCGTCCCGGCGCGGTCCGAAGCCCGGCCTGAGCCTGGACGCGATCGCCGACGCGGCGGTGCGGCTGGCCGACGCCGAGGGGCTCGCCGCCGTCTCGATGAGCCGGGTCGCCGGCGAGCTGGGCTTCTCGACCATGTCGCTCTACCGCTACGTCGACTCCAAGGACGACCTGCTGCTGGTCATGGCCAACGCCGGCTACGGCCGGCCCGAGCTGCACCACGGACCGCGGGCCGCCTGGCGCACCCGCCTGGAGGAGTGGGCGCGGGCCATGCGCGCCGGCCTCCAGGCCCATCCCTGGCTGCTGGAGATCCCGGTCAGCGAGCCTCCGCTCGCACCCAACCCGCTGGCCTGGATGGAGGCCGGCCTCCAGGCGCTGTCGGCCACGCCGCTGCGCGAGCAGGAGAAGCTCTCGGCGATGCTGCTCACCGACACCTTCGTGCGCGGCCAGACCCAGCTCGCGCTGCAGGTGGACGCGGCCGCCCGACGGTCCGGGTCCACCCCGCAGGAGGCCGACGCCCGCTACGCCCGGGTGCTGGGCCAGCTGGTGACCCCCGATACCCACCCCGGCCTCGTCGGCGCGCTCAGCTCGGGCTCGCTGGAGGACGGCGGCGACGACTTCGCCGACACCGAGTTCGCCTTCGGCCTCAAGGTCGTCATGGACGGCATCGCGGGCCTGGTCGAGGCCCGCGCGCGCCGCGCCGGGACGTAGTCGCTCCGGGGTGGGCGCCGGCCGAG